>NZ_JADCBG010000036.1 GCF_020253645.1 Phenylobacterium sp. | reverse complement strand
GATTGTTGTGCAGTACCCCGAAGGGCGCATAGACCTCCGCCAACGCCGCCGCCTCGCCAAGACGCTAACCGATGCCGTTCTGGAAGTTGAGTGCGGACAGATGCTTGAGCCGGCACGGATCGGCTTTCAGGTGCATTTCCGTTCACTGCCTGCGGATTGCATGGCGATAGGTGGGCGTCTTCTCGACGACACGCTCGCAGATGTCTTGGTCGTCGATATCGCCGTGATGGACGCGGCCTGGACCCGGCAGGATCGAAGAAGGGTCATCGACGCCGTGCTTGCAGCCCTCGCCGAGGGGCTGGGCCTGGCGCAACCCCCGCCCACCTGGTGGATTCAGTTCCGGGTCATTGAGGAAGGCTCCTGGGGCTCGCGCGGGGGCGTCCTGTCGATCCTGGACCTACTCGAAACGGGGGCCTTCACCCCACAGCGCGCAGAGGCCGTCCGGCGGCATCTGCAGGACGCCGGCGCATCACACGCCTCCTGACCGGCGCCCGGCGGCGCGATCAGGCCCCGATCAGGCCCTTGGCCGTCAGGTGCTCGCGCACGCCCTGGGCGAAGGGCGTCGCGGTGAGGCCGAAGCGGCGCGTGATCTTCTCGCTCGAGAAGCGGTAGTCCCGTTCCAGCTGGTAGGACATCTTGTCGACCTCCCTGAGCAGCGGATTGAAGAGGGCGATGGCCTGAACGGCCAGCTTTGGCAGGGTGATGTGGCGCGGCGCCGCCCCGAGGATTTCGGCGACCAGCTGCAGGGTCTGGCGGGCGGTGCGCGGCTCCGGATCGGTGGGCATGTGCCAGATCTCGCCGTCAGCCTCCGGGGTTTGCCCCAGGAAGGCCAGGGTCCGGCCATTGTCGGGGATGTAGGTCAGGCTGTGCACACGGTCGTCGCGGTACAGGACCAGGGCGGGCTTGCCGCGCCTCAGCTGGACGCCCCAGTCGCCGATCATGTCGAACTGAGGATAGTCGCCATAGAAATCGGCGCTGCGCGCGATGCAGGCGCGCAAGCCCTGGCGCTCCACCGCCTCCATCACGATCCGGGCGCATTCGGCGCGGGCCAGTCCCTTCTCGGTGGTGGGGCGAACAGGGCTGTCCTCTGTCATCCAGCCGTCGACGGGGCCGTAGGAATAGACGTTGTCGAAATAGACCAGCCGCGCGCCGGTACGTCGCGCCGCCTCGACCGCATTGCCCACGACCCGGGGAAAGTCGCGCCGCCAGATCCGGGAGTCATAGGGCAACCCGACGACGCAATAGAGGACGTCGGCGCCCTCTGCGGCCCGGGCGACGGACTCCAGGTCCAGCGCATCGGCGGCGACCAGCGTCTCGCGCCCCGTCACCGCGACGGGATGGCGCTGCACGATGCTGACGTCGTGGCCCGCCGCCACCAGGTGCGGCGCCAACGCCCGGCCGATCGTGCCCGATCCGCCCAGAACCACATGTCGTCCCATGATCCACCTGTTTCGCGACTTGTTGAGACGGAGTTATTCCGCCCCGAGGCTCCGGACAAGGCGGCCCGGACGCATACCAGACATGCAAAAGGAACACGGCGGGCGCACCTGCGTCCCGGATCCTGCAGGCGCCGCCGGTCCCCCTCCGACCCGCTTCGCGGTCCACCTCCCCCTCAAGAGGTGGAGGAATTCGTGGGTGGCTGCGGCTCAGCCTCGGTCGCGGGGCGGCTGGGGTTCACGCCCCGACGCCTGAGCGCTTCCCGAAGGAGCACCTCCACCTGGGCGTTCACGCTGCGCATCTCGGCCGCCGCCAGTCGCTCGACGGCGGCCAGGACCTCGGGGGTCAGGCGGGCGAGGAAGGCGCGTTTCCCGGGGCTCGACACGGCGTCACCCGTAGAGCGTTCCGGTGTTCACGACCGGGGTGGGCTCTCGGTCGGCGCAGAGCACGACCCGCAGGTTCGAGACCATGCTGGCGCGGCGCTCGTCGTCCATCTCGACCACCTTGTGATCCGACAGAGCGCCGAGCGTTCGGTGGTCTGGGTGTGCGAAGTATCCTGGGACATGATGTCTCTCCGGTTCGCCCGGAAAGTGATATCACTTTGATAGCTTTAGGCCTAGTCCCTGGCTTGCTCGGCGGCGATCCTCTCTGCGAGGGATTCCGGAAGCGAAAGTCCAGCGGCCTGAAGGTTCTCTTCCAGATGCCGCATCCGGGTCGTACCGGCGATGGCCGCGGATACGCCGGGTACGGCGAGGACCCAGGCGAGGAGCGCCTGGGCGCCCGTGATCCCGGGCTGGTCGTGCAGGAAGCGGAAACGGCGGCCCAGCACCATGTCGGCCCGGTGGTTCTTCAGGGCGCGCAGGGCGTACCAGACGCTGGACGGCCGCAGGTCGCGCAGGCGCCGGGGGGCAGTGTGTCCCATGGCCAGGGGCATGCCCGCCAGCACCCCCTTCCCCGCCTCCGCCGCCCGGGCGACCAGGGGCAGGCGTCCGGGCCTCAGGACGTTGACGTCGACCATCACCGTGTCGATCCCCGGCAGGGACAGTGCGAATTCGATGACCGCCGGATCAAAGCTGTTCACACCCAGGTGTCGAAAGAGGCCTCGCGCGCGAAGCTGCTCCAGCCCGCCCAGGAAGTCCGGCGTCAGCTCTTCGACGGAAGGTCCATGCAGATGCACCAGGGGAAGACTTTCCAGCTTCAGGCGGCGGCGGCTGCGCTCCAGGCTGGTCTCGATCCCTGACAGGGACATGTCGCGTCGCACCCGCCCAGCGTCAAAGCGCGTGCCAACCTTGGTCGCCAGAACCAGGCCGGAAAGGTCCCGACCCTCTAGAGCCCGGCCAAGCCGCCCCTCCGCCCGGCCGCGGGAGTAGGCGGGGCCGGTGTCAAGAAAGTTGACGCCCAGGTCCAGGGCGCGGTCGATCAGACGCCGGGCCTCGTCTTCGGGAAAGGCCGGATGCCCCCAGAAGGAGGCGGCGCCGAAGCCGATCTCGGAGACCTCCAGACCCGTTCTTCCGAGCGGTCTGGCGCGCATGGCGTTCCTCCGGGAGTGGTGGGCGGCGAGGGGTTCGAACCCCCGACCCCCTGGGTGTAAACCAGGTGCTCTGACCAGCTGAGCTAGCCGCCCTTCAGCCCGCAGGCAAAGGCCTCTTTAGCCGTCTTCACGTCCCCGGGAAATCCGCAGGTGCGCGGTCGGGCTCAATTCAGGACGCGACGAAGCCCTTCTCCAGGCCGGAAGCGAACAGTCCGGGCTGCAGCTCTGCGGACGGCCTCGCCTGTCCGCGGGTTACGGGCGGGTCCCGCAGGACGGAAACTCACCGAGAAACTGCCGAAGCCCACCAGCCGGACCTCCTCTCCCGACGCGAGGGCCCCGGACACGACTTCGATCACGGAGTCGAGGGTGCTGCGGACCTGGGCGCTCGGAAGCCCCGACCTCTCAGAGACGGCGGCGACCAGTTCAGCCTTGTTCATGGGATACCCCCCCCGGGTGTTGTTTCAAGCCGCGCCTCGAACAACAACTCTCCCGGGCGAAGCCACAGGGCGACATCATGCCCGGCCCGGACGGCAAGTCAAACGCCGTCCGGGCAGGACTGAAGCCACGCGGTCCTGCGGGAAGGTCAGTGAGTCAGGACCGGCTCGTCCCCTGCATCGTCGGCCGCTGGAGGCGGGGAGACCGCCTCGGTCCATTCAATGGGCGTCAGCGGACCCACCAGGGCGTGGGAGAGGACCTCATCCACCGAACTCACCGGGAGGATTTCAAGGCCCGCCTTCACGTTGTCCGGAATGTCCTGGAGATCCTTCACGTTCTCCTGGGGGATCAGGACCGTCTTCACCCCCGAGCGAAGAGCGGCCAGGAGCTTTTCCTTGAGGCCGCTGATGGGAAGGACCCGGCCGCGGAGGGTGACCTCGCCGGTCATGGCGATGTCCCTGCGGATCGGCACCCCGGTCAGGACCGAGACGATGGCGGTGGCCATGGCCACCCCCGCCGAGGGCCCGTCCTTGGGCGTGGCGCCCTCGGGCACGTGGATGGCGACGTCGGTCCGGTCGAACAGGGGCGGCTCGATGCCGAACTGAGTCGAGCGGCTGCGCACATAGGCATGGGCGGCCTGGACCGACTCCTTCATGACGTCCTTGAGGTTGCCGGTGACCTGCATCCGCGCCTTGCCGGGCATGCGCACGGCCTCGATGGTC
>NZ_JADCBG010000035.1 GCF_020253645.1 Phenylobacterium sp. | reverse complement strand
TGGCCTGCGTCATCATCGACGAGATCCACGCCCTGCACGCCTCCAAGAGGGGCGACCTCTTGTCCCTCGGCCTCTCGCGCCTGTCGGCTCTGGCGCCGCGCCTGCGGCGCACAGGCCTTTCTGCGACGGTGGATGACCCCGCCGTGATCCAGCGCTGGATGGGCGACGGGGACAGGCCCGTCGACCTGGTGCGCGGGCCGCCGGGGGCGACGCCGCAGGTGGACCTCCTGCTCTCGGGCGGGCGCACGCCCTGGGCGGGGCACACCGCCCAGCACGCCATGGCCGAGGTCTACGCGGCCATCCGCGCGTCGCGCACGACCCTGGTCTTCGTCAACACCCGCTTCCAGGCCGAGTTCGCCTTCCAGGAACTCTGGAAGCTGAACGAGGAGAACCTGCCCATCGCCCTGCACCACGGCAGCCTGGCCGCCGAGCAGAGGCGCAAGGTCGAGGCGGCCATGGCGAGGGGCGAGCTGAAGGCGGTGGTCTGCACCTCCACCCTCGACCTCGGCATCGACTGGGGCGACGTGGACCTGGTCATCCAGCTGGCCTCGCCCAAGGGCGCCAGCCGCATGGTCCAGAGGATCGGCCGGGCCAACCACCGGATGGACGAGCCCAGCCGCGCCCTCTTCGTGCCCGCCAACCGGTTCGAGGTTCTGGAGTGCCAGGCCGCGCGGGAGTGCATCGCCGAGAACCGGCTGGATGGCGAGCCCCTGCGGACCGGCGCCCTGGACGTCCTGGCCCAGCACCTGCTGGGCTGCGCCTGCGCCGAGCCCGTCTCCGACGAGGCTCTGTTCGACGAGGTCCGCCGGGCCGGGCCCTATCGCGACCTGTCGCGGGAGGATTTCGACCGCACCCTCGACCTGACGGCGACCGGCGGCTACGCCCTGCAGGCCTATGACCGCTTTCGGCGGATGGTGCGCGGTCCCGACGGCCTCTGGCGGGTGCGCAACGCCGACACCGCCCGGCGCCACCGGCTGAACCTCGGCGCCATCCTGTCGCCCGACGTCCTGTCGGTGCGGGTGGTCCAGGGCTCGCGCCTGGTCGGGGGCCGCAAGATCGGCGAGATCGAGGAGGGCTATTTCGAGATGCTCGACCCGGGGGACACCTTCGTCTTCGCCGGCCAGGTCTGGAGCCTCGCGGCCATCACCGGCCTGGACGTGCTGGTCCGGCCCGCCCGGTCGGAAGACCCCAACATGCCCTCCTGGGGCGGGTCCAAGTTCGCCCTGTCGAGCCACCTCGCCCGCCGGGTGCGGCGGATGATGTCGGACGAGGCGGCCTGGGGACGCCTGCCCCCCGACGTGCGCGAATGGCTGGGCCTGCAGCGTCTGCACTCGCGGATCGTCGCCGAGGACGAGATGCTGGTGGAGACCTTCCCGCGGGGCCGGCGGCATTTCCTGGTGGCCTATCCCTTCGAGGGGCGGCTGGCCCACACCACCCTGGCCATGCTGCTGACCCGCCGGCTGGAGCGGGCGGGCGCCCAGCCCCTGGGCTTTGTCTGCAACGACTACGCCCTGGCCGTCTGGTCCCTGAGGCCCATGGACGAGGTCGACATGGACGACCTGTTCGCCCAGGACATGCTGGGCGACGACCTGGAGGACTGGCTGGCGGAGAGCTTCATGATGAAACGGGCCTTCAAGGGCTGCGCCATCATCGCCGGCCTGATCGAGCGGCGTTTCCCGGGCGAGCCGCGCAAGACCGGGCGGCAGGTCACCTTCTCCACCGACCTGATCTACGACGTCCTGCGTCGCCATCAGCCCGACCACCTGCTGCTGCACTGCGCCCGGCAGGAGGCCGCCGAGGGCATGATCGACGCCGCCCGGCTGGGCGACCTCCTGGCCCGGGTGGCGGGCCGCATCCGCCATGTGACCCTGGAGCGCCTTTCGCCCTTCGCCGTGCCCATGCTGATGGAGATCGGCAAGGAGAGGTCGCCCGGGCAGGCGGGGGACGCCATCCTGGCCGAGGCCGAGAGCGACCTCATCGCCGAGGCCCTGGCGTGAGCCCGGTCCAGGCCCTGGGGCTGCGCGCCCTCGAGGACGGGGCGATGGCCCTGACCCTGGCCGGCGAGGCCGCCCGGCTGCTGCCTTCAGGCGCCCTGTTCCTTTCGGGGCGTTCGACCCTGGTGGTCGCCGACCTGCACCTGGAGAAGGGCTCGGCCTTCGCCGCCCGGGGCCAGCTCCTGCCCCCGCTCGACACCCGCGAGACGCTTCGCCGGCTGGCGGCCGACGCGGCGGCTCAGGCGCCCCGCTGCATCCTCTTCCTGGGCGACGCCTTCCACGACCGGGACGCCTCGCGGCGCATGTCGGGCGAGGACCGGGCCGCACTGGAAACGCTCGGGCGGACTTCGCAACTGGTCTGGATTACGGGCAACCACGATCCCGAGCCTGACCGCGACCTGCCCGGCGAGGCGGCGGACGAGATCCGCCTGGGCGACCTGGTCCTGAGGCACGAACCGGAGCCGGGCGCAGCCCCGGGGGAGATCGCCGGACACCTGCACCCCTGCGCCCGGATCGCCACCCCGCGCGGGGCTGTGCGGCGGCGATGCCTGGTGACCGATGGCGAGCGAGCCGTCCTGCCGGCCTACGGCGCCTTCACGGGGGGACTGAACGTGCTGGACGCCGCGTTCGCCGGCCTGTTCCGGGGTGCGCCGGTCGTGGCGGCCCTCGGCGACAGCCGGGTGCATGCGGCGGGCGTCCGGTCCCTGCGGACGGACGGGCGCTAGATGCGCAGGGCCTTCTCCAGGGCCAGGGCCAGGGACACGCAGGCCGAGAAAGTCAGCAGGGTCATGAGGGCAGGGTACCGCGCCAGGGTCTGGGGAGCCCGATCGAAGAGCCAGGCCGCAAGATAGGTCACGATGAAACCGCCGAGAATCCAGTCGGCGGGGACAAAGTCCCGAGCCAGCAGGAGGCCTCCTCCGGCGAGGGGGGGCAGCATGGCCGCCGCCAGTCTGAGGAATCGCGGCGGGTCGCGGTCGGTCTCCTGGCTCCAGCGGATGCCGCCCAGAAAGCCGAGGATCACCGCCGACCAGGTCAGAAGGACATGGATCGCGGTGAATCGCAGATCGGGAGGGCCGAAGGCGTAAACCGCAGCGGCCACCGGAAACCCGGACAGTCCGACCAGGGCAAGGACCAAGACCGGTGTGGGAGCCAAGGGCATCACACCCTCCTGAAGGCCGCAGAGGCCGCCCAGCCGGCGGCGAGCGCGATCGACACTGAGATCACACCATAAGCCCATGGCCGCTCGCGGGCAAAGCCGGAGATCACCCGCTCCACGCCGACCTTCTCGATCGTCAGGTCACGGCTTCGGCGCGCGACGGGGCGGCCGCCCCGGAAGAGGATGACGTCCACCTTGTAGGACCCGACCGGAGCGGAGACCGGGAGCACCACCCTTGCCCGGAAGAGACCCCGATCAACAAACTGAACGCCGGCGGGATCCTCGACATAAAGCCGCTCACGGGCCTTTAGACGGAGAAAGGCCTGCCTGTAGGGCTCTCCTCCGCCGGCTGAGAAGGATACGCCCCCGAGCCCGGCGCCAGCGCTTCGCAGGGCGTCCTCGGCAGCAATCTCCGACAATCTTCGGCTTGAGGCTGTGAGGTGGAAGCCCGGCGCTCCCGAGACGGTTTGGGGCGATCCGTTGAGCCAGAGGCCAGCTCGACGCTCCCGGCGCGCGATGGCGACCGGCTCCTCCGGGCCCCGCACCACGACGACCACGTCGGCGGGCGCGCCCGTGGCGCCAAAGACCGCCCCGAAGACGGAGATACGGGCGCCAGTGTACCCGGTCGTGACCTCGATGGTCGCGCTGCTCAGGTCGGCGGCGAGCTCAACGGGGGGAAGCGAGGGCATCGCCATCTCAGCCGCCCACCGGAAGAAGGACGTAGGGATCGCCGGGGGTCAGGGTCAAGGTCGCCCCCATGGCCAGCCCGATGGCCAGAATAAGAAGCGCCAGAACCACCCGGAGCTCCTCGGCGCGGATCCTCGAGGACGCCCTGGCTCCGAGCTGGCCACCAAGGACGCCCCCGATCACGAGAAGGCCGGTGAGAACGATGTCGACGGTCTGATTTCGGCCAGCCTGGAGCAGGGTGGTCAGGGACGTCGTCAGGATGATCTGAAAGAGACTTGTTCCCACGACGACGCTCGCAGGCATCCTCAGAAGGTAGATCATCGCCGGCACAAGGATGAAGCCGCCACCAACTCCCATGACGGCCGAAAGGACGCCCGCAAGCGCGCCCAGGCCCAGGGGCGGCAAGACGCTGATGTAGAGGCGCGACTGGGGAAACCGCATACGGAACGGCAGACCATAGAGGAGGAGGGGCCGTCGCTGGGTGTGTGCAGGGCCCACCTCTCCGCGCTGGCGACGGATCAGGGCGCCGACGGACTCCCAGAGCATGAGAGACCCGATCGTGCCCAGGAAGACCAGATACGAGAGGGCCACGACCAGATCCGCCTGCCCGGCGAGGCGCAGGAAGCGGAAAACCTCGACACCCACCAGCGCTCCCACAGCCCCACCGGCCGCCAGGACGCCGCCCATCCGGAAATCGACGCCGCGACGGGCGGAATAGGCGAGGACCCCCGAAGTCGACGAGGCGGCGACGTGCCCCGCCATACTGGCGACCGCGACAGGAGCGGGAATCCCCAGGAAGACCAGGATCGGCGTCATCAGGAATCCACCACCGATCCCGAACAGACCTGACACAAAGCCGACAAGGGCGCCTGCGGCCACCAGAAGCGGAGCGTTGACGGAAATCTCAGCGATGGGGAGGTAAACGTCCAGCGATCCCGCCCTCCGGAGGCGTCAGCGGCCCAGCATGGCGAGCCGCCTGAGCGTCGCCTCGTCGAGGAGACCCGTCGGCGGCGTATTCTGGTCCTTCTGATAGGCCTCTATGGCGGATCGCAGAGGAGCTGACAGGGCGCCATCCGCCGGCCCCGAATAGTACCCCAGCCGCCCAAGCGCCCGTTGAGCGAGGCGGATGTCCTCGGCCGCAGTTGACGCCGAAGCGCTGAGAACCGGCCGGAGCCGCTCCACCTGCCGCAGGGCCTCCCCATCGCCGCCGTCGGCGGCCCGGGAGTACCAGACGAAGGCCTGGCGGAGGTCCTTTGGGACACCCATGCCGCGCTCGTAGATGGCCCCCATGTTGAACTGGCTGTCGACGAGGCCGGCCTCAGCCGCGCGCCGAATCCACCCCACTCCCATCGCCGGGTCCTGCGCGCCATTCGTCCCGTTCATGAGGTCGAGACCATAGCTGTGCATGGCGACCCGGTCACCCGCCTCGGCCGCCCGGCGCAACCAGGAGCGCGCCTGAAGAGGGTCCTTGGAGAGACCGCCTTCGCCCTTTGAATAAAGCCCCGACAAACTGCGCATGGCTGGACGATGGCCCGAAGCCGCCAGGGCCTGGATTTCGGTCGTTGCGGTGATCCGGCCGGCGGCCAGATCCGCCTGGGCCCTCCGGAACCGAGAGTCCGCCGATAACGCGCGAGCAGTGGGCGACGCCGCCGCTGCGGGCGTCCGCCCGGCATCGGCGGAGGCAGGTGCAGGCACACTTGCAGCCGGCGCCAGAGCGACCGCCGCCCGGACAGGCGCCTGCGGTGCGGGGGCCAGAACGTCCGGCTGAGTGCGGGCGACCGACCCGGCGCCGGCTTCCCGGGAAGGGGCATCGAACAGGGTCAGGGTGGCGAAACCGACCAGAGAGGCTGAAATGCTGAAGACCGCCAGAGAGGTGAGTCCCGGCCCTGCAAAGCGCCGCGGGCGCGGTGCGGGACGGGGCGCCGCCAGGTCAAGCCCCGGCAAGGTCGGCGCGTCCTGGTCGACATCAGTGGGCCCAGGTCCGTCGAGGATGTCCAGGGGACTTCGGGCGTTCGCCGCCCGGGCCTCGGCGAGCAGGTCCACCGGCCAATCCCCTGGGGCCTCGGCGTTAACCGGGAACTCCCCGGTGTCAGAGGATCGATCCACGCCGCCAGCCGTCGCCGGACCCTGGTCCTCGTCGTCGAACAGGGCGAGGACCCGCGCATGTTCATCTTCATCGAACCGGGTTGCAGCGGCCGGCATCCGGGAAGGCGGGAAGCGAGAATCCAGTCGGAGTCTCGCCTCTTCAAGAAGACGCGCCGTCCGGTCCTCACTCTGGCGGATCCGCCGGGAGATATCGTCCTCCGTCGCGACATCCCATCCGCCCTGAGACGGGGAGGCCGGCGGTTCAGTCCAGGCGCCCGGGCTGTCGCCCATGCGCGTGACCTCGTCCCCCAGCCGTGAGAGCGTAGCCGCCTGACCCGGATCCGCGCGGGAGAGCCGGCTCTTCAGGATCTCGCCGATCCGCTCGACCTCGTCCGCGGGTCGCCTGGCCGCAGAGGGCTCATCCAGCGATTTGTCAGGCCCTGGGTCCAGGGCGACCCTGCCGGAAGCCTCTTTCTCGACCTTCTCGACCTTGACCGTAAGGTCGGCGAGGGCGCGCTCAAGCTCGGAAATCCTGCGGCCTGACGCCTCCCCCAGCTCACGGGACATCTCGGCGCGAGCCGCGTCCAGCCGCTCTCCAAGCCGAAAAGAGACCTCCCTCAGCCTTTCCTCTACGCCCTCGAGGGCGGCGGACTCCAGCCGGGCGAGCCGCTCGTCGACCCCTGCAAAGGCTTCCCTCAAGGTACTCATGGCGGCGGCGGTTCGGTCCTGGATCTCTCCGACGCGGAGGGAGATCTGGTCCATTCCTGCGGCCGATGCCTGGGGACGGGACTCGGCGCGGTCAAGGCGGGATCGCAGACCGTCGAGCGCCTCCCGTGTGCGGACCTCACCGTCCTGAACCTGGGCGGCAAGCCGGCTGAGGGCATTCTCCAGCGCCCGGAGCACTCCCTCATGGCGGTCGAAGCGGGACTCCTGACGACCGGGGGGCTGTGAGTGTTCGACGGCTTGCTCAAGTCGGCCAAGGGTAGCCCGGACGGTGGTCTCGAGATTGGAGATGGCCTTGCCAGTGCGCCCCTCAGAACCTTCAAGGCGATCTGCGAGTCGGTCGAGAACCTCCGTCAGCCGTCGCAGATCCGCCTCAGGGCGATCAAAGGGGTCCCGGGTTCCACTCTGCGGGAGCTCGCGCGCAGCCTGCGGCCGGCGAGCGGTCGCCGGTGGAGTCTCGCCGTCGAGAATAGACCGGTTAAGCCACTCCCCAAGAGTCATCCCCGCCCGGGCGGCGAGTTCCTTGGCGACTTCGCGGGCTTTCGGATCGATCCCCTTGACGCTCCATGGGGCCCCTGCCGTCATGCGAATCGCTCTCCCAAACCGCCGAACACCGGTCTACCCAGCCGGCTTTGAGGTGTAAACGCGGGGTTAACCTGTCGGGCGCATCGGGGGGCGAGACCTTGTGGATATCTGGGGATGCCCCGTCCTCACGCGTGGAGACTGCCGGAGTGGACGTCAAAGTCACCCTTGTCGCACTTGCCGCTTCCGCCGGCCTCACCGTTTTTTCGGCATGGCGGGGTGCGCGGCCCCCGGATTTTCGACGCGGGCCCCGAATGATGCCCTGGCGCCCCTTGATGGCGGCTGCTGCAACCGCCTGCCTTCTCTTCCTCGTTCATCTGGTGAACCTGATGGGCATCACCACCGGTCAGACGAGACCCTGAACCGCCTCCTTCGGGTCCGCCTGGCCGGCGACCGGTTCGGCCTTGCGGGGGGGAGGTATGTCCGCCTTCCCGGGGCGTCGCGTGAGGCCGGCGAAGCCGCCGGAGGTCAGGAGACTGACGTCCGCCAGCAGGACGGCGATAGCCCACTTGGCGGGAGCCGCCGCGTATCTCGGCTCCCAGTTCGGGTGGAACTTGTCCTTGTAGCTCCGCACGCCCTGGAAGTTGTAGACATCCTCCCCCAGGTCGAACATCAGACGGCCGACCCGGGTCATGACGGGGGCCAGCGGACGATCCTCGAGCCCCGCGAGGGGCGCATTGCCGAAGTCCAGGTATGCGTAGCCCTGGTCACGGCCCCAGCTGATCAGCTCGACGAAGAGGAAGTCCATGATCCGCTTTGGTGCGGCCCAGTTGTAGCGCATCAGATCGATGGAGAAGGCGTCCAGGCTGGAGGTCGGCCAGAGATTGGCGAAGGCGACGATCTTTCCTTCCCAGCGTGCGATCGCGACAGGAAACTCCCTCAGGTAACGGGGATTGAATCCGCCCAGCGCGAAGGACTTGTCCCCCCCGGATTGCCGCGCCAGCCATTCCTCTGAAATCTCCGCCAGCTCCGACATGAAGTCGTCGATCCCTCCCGGCGGGACGACCTCGAATTGCGCCCCGCCATCCCGCACCTGTCGCCAGGCGCGGCGGATCTTGGCCCGGGTCTGTCCCTCGAAGGCGAAGTCCTGGATCGGCAGGCGCGCGCACTCTCCGATCTTCTGGATGGAGAAGCCGAGCTCGACAACATCCGGGAGATCATCCGGGCCGATGCCGTAGAGGCCGGGTCGGGCGGCGTGCGCGTCGGCAAGCTCCCGGAAGCGCCAGAGGAGTTGAAGCCGTTCATCCCGCCGGCCCACAGGGCCTCCGAGGGCGATCCAGGAGCGCCCTCGGACCCCGAACATCATGAAGCTCTTGCCAGACTCCGAGAACAGGAAGCGCTTGTCCCCGAAAAGGGCGAGGTTGGAGAGGGGTTCCGCCGTCTCCGAGTCTGCGAGAATGGCCCGGACCCGGGCGAAGTCGGAGTCATCCTCACCGATCACCCGGGGGGTCGCCGCCGTCGCGACCAGACGCCACACGCCATATCCGAGAAAGGCCAAGGCCGCGCCCGCCCAGGCCCGGATCGAACGCGCGACATCGCCATCGACCATGGTGCTCCAGAATGGCTGGTCTTCATAGGAAACGTGCTGGAAGAACCAGACGCCCAGGAGGCCCGCCCCGACGACGGCGGCGCCCGCGCCAAGAAGCCATCCTGGCGTGACTTCCATCTGGGAAAGTGCGGCCTTCCTGGGAAAGGCGGCGCGCAGGGGCGCGAGGAAGACCCCGATCGCCGCCAGAATGAGACCCTGCTCCCAGATCAGGCCCTTTGAGAAGGACAGCAGAGCGGTCAGGAAGAGGACCGCCACGCTCGCCGCCCAGGCGGCGTCCAGCCGCGACCTCAGACCAAAGGCCAGCATGACCAGAACAAGCCCCAGAACGCTGGAGGCGAAGTGGCTGATCTCGATGACCGGGGCCGGGAGGGCGACCGCCAGACGCATGAATCGCTCGGGCGAGGACGGGGTTGCCCCGGAAGCAATCAGCAGGGCGCCCGCGGCCATGACAAGGATCGCGCTCAGCAGGGGAGCGGCCGACAGTAGGGCCGGTCTGAACTCTCGTCTGAGCGCCATTTTCAACCTGAGAAGCATGGAACGTAGCCGGTAGTTTATCCTCGCAAGATTAAGAGATGGGTTCCAGACCCCGGGGGATCAAACCCGCCCTGCGAATGTCTTGCTCCTGCCGGGGCGACCGCTAATGTGGCGCGCGGCTCAGCGCTCAATCGGAGGAAGCCCATGGCGGATCTTGGCGGCGAGACCCTTGAGGCCTTCAGGGCCGAGGTCCGTAGCTGGCTCGAGGCGAACTACCCTGCAGAGCTGCGTGGTTCGGACGTACGCACGGACCCTGAGTCGGTCTGGGGCGGCCGCGCCTTCCTCGGGTCCGAGGACCCCCAGATCGTCTGGATGCGCCGTGTCGCCGAGAAAGGCTGGACCGCGCCGACATGGCCGGTCGCCTATGGCGGAGGCGGGCTTTCGCCCGAAGAAGCCAAGGTCATCGAGCAGGAACTGGCTCGTGGCCGCTACCGCCCGCCCCTGTCGTCCTTCGGTCTCTGGATGCTGGGACCGGTCCTGCTGGAATATGCCAACGAGGCCCAGAAGCTCGAGCACCTGCCGCGCATTGTCCGGGGCGAGGCCCGCTGGTGCCAGGGCTATTCGGAGCCCGGCGCGGGCTCGGACCTCGCCTCCCTGCAGACCCGATGCGAAGACAAGGGGGACCACTGGCTGATAAACGGCCAGAAGATCTGGACCAGCTACGCCAACAAGGCCGACTGGTGCTTCTGCCTGGTCCGCACGGAAACCAGCCGGAAACACGAAGGCATTTCCTTCGTCCTCATCGACATGACCTCCCCGGGCGTCGAGACCCGGCCGATCCAGCTGATCTCGGGTGAGAGCCCCTTCTGCGAAACCTTCTTCACGGACGTGAAGATCCCCAAGGGCAACCTCGTGGGACAGGTCAACGGCGGCTGGCAGATCGCCAAGCGGCTTCTGCAGTACGAGCGCCAGAACATCTCCGGCGGCTTCGGCCCGGGCGAGGGCGCCTCGGGTACGTCCAGCGACCTCGGCGTCATCGCCCGCAATTATATCGGGACGGACGAAACCGGGGCCGTGGCGGATGCGGACCTGCGCAGCAGGATCACCCGCAACAAGATGGACTTCGACTGCTTCTACAAGACGCTCAACCGGATTGCGGCGGAGTCCAAAGCCTCCAATGGCCCCTCCGCCGCGACCTCCATCATCAAGTACTCGGTAGCCGCCTTCGCGCAGGAGCGCTCGGAGCTCATCGTGGAGATGATGGGAAGCCAGGGTCTTGGCTGGTCGGGTGACGACTACGCCCCGCAGGAGATCGGGGCTGTGCGCGGCTGGCTCCGGGCCAAGGCCAACTCGATCGAGGGCGGAAGCTCGGAGGTCAACCTCAACGTCATTTCGAAGCGGGTGCTCGGGCTACCGGACCCGGTCTAGTTTTTCCGGACGCAGATTTTTCAGGAGGCGGGACAGATGGCGGATTTCGGCGGCGAAGACCTCGAGGGCTTCCGGACGGAAGCGAAGACCTGGCTGGAGGCAAACTTCCCAAAGGCTCTCGCCGCGGATCCGGCTGCGCAGATGGCGGCCATGGGGGGCGGGCGCGAAAGCGACGAGGCCCGAACCTGGCGTGAACGCATGGGCGCCAAGGGCTGGGGCGTCCCCACCTGGCCGGCGGCCTACGGCGGCGGCGGCCTCTCCCGCGCCAAGGCCAGGGTCCTGGCGGAGGAAATGGCGAAGGTCGGCGCTCGCAATCCCATCGGCGGCATGGGCGTGATGATGTTCGGCCCCACCCTGCTGGAGTATGGGACCGAAGCCCTGAAGGCCCAGCACATGCCCGGCATCGTCACCGGCTCGGTCCGCTGGTGCCAGGGTTATTCCGAGCCCGGTTCAGGGTCCGACCTGGCGTCCCTGCAGACCCGTTGCGAGGACAAGGGCGACCACTGGCTGGTTAATGGCCAGAAGATCTGGACCTCGGGGGCGAACATAGCGGACTGGTGCTTCTGCCTGGTGCGCACCGACACATCCAAGAAGCATGAAGGCATTTCCTTCGTCCTGATCGACATGCGCACCCCCGGGGTGGAGGTCCGCCCGATCAAGCTGATCAACGGCACCTCTCCATTCTGCGAGACCTTCTTTACGGACGTGAAGGTTCCGAAGGACCAGCTGTTCGGGCCCCTGAACGGCGGCTGGACCGTCGCAAAGCGCCTGCTCCAGTTCGAACGCGACAATATCTCCGCGGGACTGGGGGGCGGCTCGATCGGCGCTCCAGCGGCGGCCCTGACGGTGCGGGAGGCGGCCCTCGATTATGTGGGCGTCGACGAGGATGGTCGCCTGGCCGATCCCGACCTTCGCCGACGGATCATCGAGCACCTGATGGAGACCCAGGCCTTCCAGCAGACCGTCCGCCGGGCGGCGGATGAGTCCAAGTCCAACCAGGGCCCCTCCGCCGTCACCTCGATCATGAAGTACGCCGGCGCGAAGATCGCCCAGGAGCGCAACGAACTGATCGTCGAGTCCCTGGGGACCGCCGGTCTGGGCTGGGAGGGCGAAGGCTTCTCCTCCCCCGAACTGGCCGCAGTGCGAACCTGGCTGAGGGCCAAGGCGAACTCCATCGAGGGCGGGACCTCGGAGATCAACCTGAACGTCGTCTCCAAGCGGGTTCTGGGCCTCCCGGATCCGAAATAACCGACTCGCGTAACTGCCTCCATATGGTATGATTAGCCATAAAATATTGAAAATTAGGGAGTATTTCTGATGGTCGATTTTGACGACCGTGGACTCGAAGGCTTCGGCTCCGAGGCGCGCGACTGGCTCGAGGAGAATTTCCCCGTCTCCCTGCGCAAGGACCTCGCCGCCCTCGAGGCGATGGTCCTCTCACCTGAGCCCGCCAAGGGCGATTTCGCGCTGTGGAAGGCGCGCATGGGCGCCAAGGGCTGGGGCGTCCCGACCTGGCCGTCCCAGTACGGCGGCGGCGGCCTCTCCCGTGACCAGGCCAGGGTCCTGCAGCAGGAAATGGCGGCCATTGGCGCAGTGAATCCCATCGTCGGCATGGGCGTCAGCATGTTCGGCCCGACCCTGCTGGAGTACGGGACCGAGGCCCAGAAACAGAAGTACATCCCCGACATCGTCAATGGCCGCGTCCGTTGGTGCCAGGGCTTCTCGGAGCCCGGCGCGGGCTCCGACCTCGCCTCGCTCCAGACCCGAGCCGAGGACAAGGGCGACCACTTCCTGGTCAACGGCCAGAAAATCTGGACCTCCGGCGCCCAGTGGGCCGACATGATCTTCTGCCTGGTCCGCACGGACGCCACCAAGAAGCACGAGGGCATCTCCTTCGTGGTCTTCTCCATGCGCCAGCCGGGCGTCGAGGTCCGGCCGATCCGCCTGATCGCCGGCAACTCGCCCTTCTGCGAGACCT
>NZ_JADCBG010000034.1 GCF_020253645.1 Phenylobacterium sp. | reverse complement strand
CCTCGTCCCGGGCGCAGACCCCCACCAGCCGGTCCGCCGGCAGGCCCAGCTCCACCAGGCCGGGAGGGAAGAGGTCGTCGCGGCGCAGGATCCAGACGGCCGAGCGGCCGCGCTGGTCCGGCCGGGCCAGCAGGGCGGCGGCCAGCCGGGCGGCGAAGGCGGCGGGGGCGGCCCCGGTCTCGGCCTCCGCCCCCTCGCCGCCGATCTCGTGCCACTGGCCCAGGGGCAGCCCCCCGCCCAGGGCCGAATCGAGCCGGGGGTCGCCCAGGGACAGCCGTCCCCGCACGGGCCCCGCCACCCGCTCCAGCCGCCGGATGTCCGCCCGCAGCGCCGCCAGCCTGTTCCGCCTGTCCCCGTCCATGCCCGACCTCTTGTTCGCTTTTTGTTCTAGTCCAGGCGAACAGGGAGTCAATGGTCTCCTCAGGGGGCGGTGGAGTCAGTCGCCGGCGACCTGGCGCGCCAGTTTCCGCGGAGCCACGGCCAGGTAGCTCTGTCGCATCCAGGCCTTCAGGGTCTCCAGCTCGGCCAGGACGTCGTCTTCCGGGCCGAAGTGGGCGATGACCCAGTTGTGGCGCTTGTACCAGCCCGTGCTCTCCCGCACGAAGGGCAGGTCCGCCGCCATATCTGCGGAGATGGGCAGCTTGACGGTCAGGGTCAGTTCGTCCGCCTCCTCATCCCGGGCGCCGAAGACGGCGAAACCCTTCCCCGCCACCCGCAGGTAGCGGAAATAGTCGAGTGACCGGCCCGGAGGGGCGACATCGGTCTCGGGCAGGCTAAGGGCATAGGCCGAAAGCTCGGCCTCCGCCCGCCGACAGGGGTTCCGGGGCGTGCTCACGCCCCATCCTCCCTCGGGCCGGAGACCGGCGTCAACGTCGGCTCAGCAGACCCCCTCCGGCCCGCATTCGTGGTCCACCTCCCCCTGGGGGGAGGAATGAGAACGCCAATTGCTCCCCATCAGGGGGAGCTCCGACCGAAGGTCGGTGAGGGGGTCAATCCCCCTCTCCGCAAACCCCCTCCGGCCCGCTGCGCGGTCCACCTCCCCCTGATGGGGAGGAATTAAAGCGCCCAATTGCTCCCCATCAGGGGGAGCTCCCGGCGAAGCCGGGTGAGGGGGTCAACGGCGATGAAGCCGGGGCCTAGAACCTCAGGATACGGGCTTCCTTGACGTGGGGCAGGGTGCGGATGCGGCCCACAAGGCCGTCGTCGGGCTCCTGGTCCACGCCGATCAGGCAGATGGCGTCCTCGCCGGCGGCCACCCGGCCCAGGTTGAAGGTGGCGATGTTCACCTGCGCCTCGGACAGAAGGGCGCCGACCGCGCCGATGAAGCCCGGCTTGTCCTGGTTGTTCACGTACAGCATGGTCGGGCTGAAGGGGGCGTCCAGCTCCATACCCTTGACCTCGACGATGCGCGGGGTCCCGGCCACCACCGTCCCGGCGAAGGAGCGCTTGCCCATGGTGGTGGTCACCGTGATCCGCACCAGGCTCTCGAAGACGGGCGAGTCGTCCAGCTTGGACTCGGTCACCGCCACGCCCCTCTCCCGCGCTGCGGCGGGGGCGGAGACCATGTTGATCTCCGCCAGGATGGGCCGCATCACGCCGGCCAGGGCGGCGGCGGTCAGGGGCCGGGTGTTGAGCTGGGCCACCTCGCCCTCATAGGCCAGCTCCACGGCCTTGATCTCCACGTCGATCATCTGGCCGGCGAAGGCGCCCAGGCGTTCGGCCAGGGCGACGAAGGGCTTCAGCTTGGGGGCCTCCTCGGCGCTCACCGAGGGGCTGTTGAGGGCGTTGGTCACCGCCCCGGTCAGCAGGTAGTCGCTCATCTGCTCGGCCACCTGCAGGGCGACGTTCTCCTGCGCCTCCAGGGTCGAGGCGCCCAGGTGCGGGGTGGCGATGAAGTTCGGCGCGCCGAACAGAACATTGGCCGTCGCCGGCTCCTCGACGAAGACATCGAAGGCCGCCCCGCCCACATGGCCGGAGTCCAGCAGGGCGCGCAGGGCCGCCTCGTCCACCAGGCCGCCGCGGGCGCAGTTGACGATCAGCACGCCCTTCTTCGCCTTGGCCAGGCTCTCGGCCGACAGGATGTTGCGGGTCTTGTCGGTCAGGGGGGTGTGCAGGGTGATGATGTCGGCCCGGGTCAGCAACTCGTCCAGCTCGACCTTCTCCACGCCGATCTCCACGGCCCGCTCGGCGGACAGGAAGGGATCGTAGGCCACCACCTTCATCTTCAGCCCGTTGGCCCGGTCGGCGACGATGGAGCCGATGTTGCCGGCGCCGATAAGGCCCAGGGTCTTGGCGTAGAGCTCGATCCCCATGAACCGGTTCTTCTCCCACTTGCCGGCCTGGGTGGAGGCGTCGGCGGCGGGGATCTGGCGGGCCAGGGCGAACATCATGGCCACGGCGTGCTCGGCGGTGGTGATGGAGTTCCCGAAGGGCGTGTTCATCACCACGATGCCCTTCGAGGTCGCGGTGGGGATGTCGACATTGTCGACTCCGATCCCGGCCCGGCCGATCACCTTCAGCTGGCCGGCGGCGGCGATGACGTCCTTGTCGGCCTTGGTGGCCGAGCGGACGGCCAGGCCGTCATAGTCGCCGATGATCTTCAGGAGCTCGTCCTTGGACAGGCCGGTCTTGACGTCGGCCTCGACCCCCCTCTGGCGGAAGATGTCGACGGCGGCGGGGGAGAGTTTGTCAGCGATGAGCACGCGGGGCATGGCGGTGTCTTTCTTCACGCGGAAGGAATGGGAAATCAGGAGGCGGGATTGTGGGCGGGCCGGCTCAGAGCCCGGCGGCGGCGGTCTCGAAGGCCCAGTCGAGCCAGGGGACCAGGGCGGCGACATCGGCGGTCTCCACCGTGGCGCCGCACCAGATCCGCAGGCCGGGCGGGGCGTCGCGGTAGCCGCCGACGTCCAGGGCCGCACCCTCCTTCTCGAGCAGGGAGGCCAGGGTCTTGGCGAAGTCGGCCTGGGCCTCGGCCGGCAGGGCCGCGATGCGGGGGTCGACCACCTTCAGGCAGACCGACGTGTTGGACCGGGTCGCGGGATCCGCGGCCAGGAAGTCCACCCAGGGGGTCCTCGCCACCCAGTCGGCCAGGACGCCCAGGTTGGCGTCGGCCCGGGCCCGCATGGCGGACAGGCCGCCGATCCCCTCGGCCCATTTCAGGGCGTCGATGACGTCCTCGACGCAGAGCATGGAGGGGGTGTTGATGGTCGCGCCCTCGAACAGGTCCAGGGTCACCTTGCCGTTCTTGGTCATGCGGAACAGCTTGGGCATGGGCCAGGCCGGGGTATGGCTCTCCAGCCGGGCGACGGCGCGGGGCGACAGCACCAGCACGCCGTGCGCGCCCTCGCCGCCCAGGGCCTTCTGCCAGGAGAAGGTCACCACATCGAGCTTGTCCCAGGCCAGGTCCTGGGCGAAGGCCGCCGAGGTGGCGTCGCAGATGGCCAGGCCCGCCCGGTCGGCGGAGATGAAGCCGGCGTCCGGCACGCGCACGCCCGAGGTCGTGCCGTTCCAGGTGAAGACCAGGTCCGCCTCGGGGTCCACCCGGGACAGGTCGGGCAGTTCGCCGTAGGGCGCCTCCAGCACCTCGGCGGGCAGTTTCAGCTGCTTGACCACGTCGGTGACCCAGTCCTTGCCGAAGCTCTCGAAGGCCAGCATCTGCACCTTGCGCGGCCCCAGCAGGGACCAGAGGGCCATCTCCACCGCCCCGGTGTCAGAGCCGGGGACGATGCCGATCAGGTGGCTGTCGGGAACCTCCAGCACCTTGCGGGTGCGGGTGATGGCGGCCTGCAGGCGCGCCTTGCCGGGCTTCGACCGGTGCGAGCGGCCGAGGACGGCGTCCTTCAGGGCTTCGGGGGTCCATCCGGGGCGCTTGGCGCACGGGCCGGAGGAAAATTCAGGTCGGGCCGGGCGCACGGCCGGCCGCGGGATCGTGGTCACTGCGATGTCTCCCATCCTTGCAGATGGACTGCGCCCCGTTGGGGGGGCGTGGCCCGCCGCGCACAAACGCCGGTTTGGACCGGAAGGCAAGGGGGAAGTGCGATCAGGCCTGTTCCGGCGCGCGCCGCCGGGAGGTCCAGACGCCAATGGCGAGGCTGGTCAGAAGGACGAGGGTCGCGAGGTTGCTCATCAGGGCGAAGGTCCAGTCAAGATCTCGATCGGTCATCTCGTAGAAGGCGTGTATCGAGAAGACGCCGGCCATGGTGAACATCATCAGGGCGATCCAGAGGTGCCGGTAGACCAGGGCGAGGATGAGGAAGCCAAGGGCCATGAGTCCGTCAATCCCAAGGAAGATGACGCCCGCATGCTGAGGCGGAGACATCTGCTCCACCGACTTTGACGCGACGGTCGCGACAATAAAGAAGATCGCCGAAAGCCGTTCGGCCCTGCCCCCGGCGACCAGGGCCCACAGCGGGATGATCACCGCGAGGGCGTAGACCAGAACCTGGAAGATGATCTCGCCAAGCGGCATGAAAAAAGGGCTCCTCCCGGTCGAGAAGAGCCCCAAAATCCTTAAGGGTGTGTGACGGCGATCAGGCGACCGAGCGCTGGTCCTCGTCCTGCTGCAGGCGGAAACTGTCCATGCAATAGGGCCCAATCATCCGGGTGCGGATGCCGAGGCGCAGGGCGGCTTCCACCAGGCCGGAGTGGACCCCGCCCATGGTGGTGCGGGCCGAGCTGAGGGCCGTTATGGCCTCGGTCAGTTTGACCTGGACATCGTCGGCGAAGGCGACGGGTGCGCCCAGGTCCGCGCGGGCCTGCAGCAGGTCGGCGAGCAGCTGGGTGGTCTCGATCAGGGCCGCGTCAATGGCCGCCTCCGTGGCGACGAGCTTTTCCTGAGAACGCTTGGCGATGAATGCCTTATCCATGGGAATCCCCTCGTACGGCGGAATAGCCGTGGGATTAAGGTAAATCAGAAGTTAACATGGGTCCCGGCCGTTAAGACTTTGTTAACTGTGGCATTTTGCCGCATCTCTTCCAATTCGGGGCGTTTTTCGACCTGAAAATCGCTGAATCGTCCGATTTTCCAAGGTTAACTCAGGGAAACGTTAGGAGACTCGTGGGAAACGGGTCGCCTTACGCTGCCGGGACGCCCATGAAACCGCCTGAATTCCTCAAGGGATCGCTGCCGACGACGGGCTTCCACGCCCGGGTCTCGGCCGCCGCTTTGGTCACGGCGCTCAGCGTGCTCGTCCTCGCGACCCTCACCTTCATGGGGCAGCAGTGGGCCATGGTTCACGCCCAGAACCGCAACCTGCAGTCCTCCCTCGGCGGCATGGCCGCGATCAGCATCGCCGACGCCGTCCAGGCCAATGACGAGCAGGCCGTCCGGTCCGCGATCCGCGCCCTCGAGCTTTCTCCGCTTCTCCTGTCGGGGGAGTATCTCGACCTTGAGGGCCACCGCGTGGCCGGTTTCCGCAAGCCCGGCGCCGATTCGCCTGGCGGCCTCGTGGTCCTGCGGACGCCCGTGACCCATCAGGGGCGGCGGTTCGGCGAAGTGGTGACCATGGGCAAGCCCTCCGACGTCTCAGACGTCGGGGCCCAGCTCCTTGCCCTCGCCGGCGCCCTGCTCTTTGCGGGGATCGGCGCCGCCATGGTCATGGCCCGCCGGCAGGCGGACCAGGTCGTGGCCCCGGTCATCGAGCTCTCCGCCGCCATGCAGAAGGTGTCGGAGAGCGCCAGCTATGAGCCCATCCTCTTGAATACGCGGGACGGACTGTTCCGGGGCCTCAGCGCCTCCTTCAACCACCTCCTGCACCGGCTGTCTGTCCGCGAGGCCCAGCAGCAGGCCCTGATGTCCGAGCTGCAGGACGCCCGGGACCGCGCCGACGACGCCAACCTGATGAAGACGCAGTTCCTGGCCAATATGAGCCATGAAATCCGGACGCCCCTGAATGGCGTCCTGACCATGGCCGAGATCATGGCCATGGGCGACCTGCCCGACGAGCAGAGGAAACGCCTCGACGTTGTCCGCAAGTCAGGCGGCCTTCTGCTGGGCATCCTCAATGACGTCCTCGACCTGTCCAAGATCGAGGCCGGACGCAT
>NZ_JADCBG010000033.1 GCF_020253645.1 Phenylobacterium sp. | reverse complement strand
GGCTCGGACACGGCGCCGAGGTCGGCGATGATTTCCCCCGGGACGCCGAGCAACTCCTGCTTGGCGCGGTTGTTGTAGACGACGAAGCCGCGCTCGAAGACGTCCGAGGCGCCGGGGATGGCGCAGATCGCGCCGGCGACCAGGCCGCCCGTGCAGCTCTCGGCCGTGACCAGGCGCAACTGGCGCTCGCGGGCCTCGTCGATCAGGAGGCGGGCGAGGGTCTCGATCTCGATGGAAAACATGTCTCGACTCCGGTCTGGCGCGGGCCAACCGACCTGACCACCGGCCGGGGGGCGGGCGCAAGCCCCCATGGGCGGCGATCAGGTGGCGGGAAGCTCGACGGCGGCCAGGGCCTGGGCCAGGAGGCCCTCCTGACGGCCCGTATAGCCCATGCCCTCGGTGGTGGTGGCCTTGATGCTGACCCGGGAGACGTCGATCCCGAGGATGGCGGCGACGGCCTGGCGCATGGCCTCCCGATGAGGCGCCACCTTGGGGCGTTCGCAGACCAGGGTGAGGTCAAGGGACAGGATCCGGCCGCCCCGGGCGCTGACCAGGGCGCCGGCATGGGCCAGGAAGGTGGCCGAGGGTTCTCCCTTCCAGCGCGGATCCGTGGGCGGGAAATGCTGGCCGATGTCGCCTTCGCCGATGGCGCCGAGCAGGGCGTCGGTCAGGGCGTGAAGTCCGGCGTCGGCGTCGGAATGGCCCACCAGGGCCGCGTCGTGGGGTATCCGGACCCCGCACAGCCAGACCCCGTCGCCGGGGCCCCAGCGGTGGGCGTCGATCCCCTGGCCCATACGGACCTCGCGGACGGGGCGGGCGAGGGACTCGGCCATGTCGAAATCCTCGGGCCAGGTGAGCTTGAAGAGGCGGGGGTCGCCGTGAACCAGGGCGATGCGGGCGCCGGCGGCCTCCATGACGGCGGCTTCGTCCGTGGGCTCGCCCCCCGGCCAGGCCTGGAAGGCGGCGAGGAGGGCGGCCCTCGGGAAGGCCTGGGGGGTCTGGGCGCGCCAGAGACCCTCCCGGTCCACGGACCCGGCGATCTCGCCCCCGCCGCGCTTGAGGCTGTCGGGGACGGGGAGGGCGGCGATGGCGCCGTCGGCGTCCCGGAGGGCGGAAAGGACCCGGGCGATGACCGCCGCCTCAAGGAAGGGGCGGGCGGCGTCGTGGACCAGGACCGGCTCGTCCGGCGGGCCATCCAGAGCGGCGAGACCGGCCCGGACGGAGAGCGAGCGCGCCGCCCCGCCCTCCACGACCACCAGGCCAGGAAGGTCGGCCAGGAGGGTCCGGGCGGCCTCGATGCGGTCCGCCGTCGTCACCACCACCAGCCGGCGGGCCCCGGCGGCGGAAAGCGCCCGGGCGGACCAGGCCAGGACCGGCCGGCCGCCAAGGTCGCGCCAGGGCTTGGGCGCGCCCGGCCCGGCCCGGAGGCTGGCGCCGGCGGCGACGATGACGGCGGAGAAGGTCATGCCCGCTGTTTAGGGTCGCGAGCGCGGCTGTCCAGAGGCGCCGGATCGCTCCGCCTCTTTACGGCCGCCTCAAATTGCCTAAAAAGAGGGCGATGCGAGTGACTGCAAAATGAGCAACCCGGTCCGGATCGGAGATGTCGAGATCGGCGGACGGGTCTGGATCGCCCCCATGACCGGGGTTTCGGACCTGCCGTTCCGTCGCGCGGCGTCACGCCTGGGCGCGCCCTATGTGGCCACCGAGATGGTGGCGTGCTCGGCCTTTGCGGCCGGCCGTCCCGATGTGGTCCGGCGGGCGGCGGTGGGCGAGGGCCTGCCGCGGATGGTGGTCCAGCTTGTGGGCCGCACGCCGGAGGACATGGCGGCCGGGGCCAGGCTGGCCGCCGCGGCGGGCGCCGACGTCATCGACCTGAACTTCGGTTGTCCCGCCCGGGAGGTGACGGCCGGCGCCCTGGCCGGCTCGGCCCTCATGCGGGAGCCGGAGCTTCTCTTCCGGCTGATCGAGGCCGTGGTCGACGCCGTGGACACCCCGGTGACCATCAAGATGCGGCTCGGCTGGGACGATGCCTCGCGCAACGCCCCGGCGATTGCAGCGGGGGCCGAGGCCCGGGGCGTGCGGGCGATCACCGTCCACGGCCGGACCCGCTGCCAGTTCTACAAGGGCCACGCCGACTGGACGGCCGTGGCCGAGGTCAAGGCCGAGGTGGAGGTGCCGGTGATCGTGAATGGCGACATCCGGGACGCAAGCGATGCGGCGCGGGCCCTGGAGGCGTCGGGCGCCGATGCGGTGATGATCGGGCGCGGGGTCTACGGAAGGCCCTGGATCGCGCCCTGGATCGAGGCGGGGCTGTCGGGCGGGGTTTTCGAGGAGCCGGATCGGGAAGCCCGGCTTGAGGTCGTCCTGCAGCATCTGTCCGAGACCCTGGACTTCTACGGAGACCGGACCGGACTGCGGATCTTCCGCAAGCACCTGGCGGCCTATGTCGAGGAAGCGGCGACGCCCGCGGATCCGGCCCTGAGAGCCGAGGCCCGCAGGCGACTTTGCCGAATGGAGACGCCCCGGGAGGTCGAGGCGGGTCTGAGGGAACTCTGGCGGGAGGAGCTGGCGGCATGAGTCCGGTACAGGCGAGCAGCGCCCTGCGGGCGGCGGCCTTTGACATGGCGCCTGAGCCCGCCCTTGTCGTGGCTGAGGACGGACAGGTCCGCGCCGCCAATGAAGCGGCGGAACGCCTGTTCGGACAGTCCCTCGGCGTCATGACGCGCACGGGCCTGTCGACCGTGATGGCGCCTGAGTCGCCCTTGCTGTCGCTCATCGCGCGGGCCCGGATCGAAGGCGGAGCGGTCCGTGAACGGGGTTTTGAGGTCAGCCTCTACGGTCACGCCGCCTTCCGGACAGACGGCTCGGCCTCTCCGCTGGAAGACGGTTCGGTTCTGGTCACCCTGACGGTCCGGTCGGGCGCTCTCAGCGGAGAACGGGGCGGCGCGGAGAGCGCAGGACTGCGGACCATCATCGGCCTTGGCCGGATGCTGGCGCACGAGATCAAGAATCCCCTGGCGGGCATTCGCGGAGCGGCCCAGCTCCTGAAGTCCGGCGCGCGCGTGGAGGACACCCCGCTGGCCCAGCTGATCGTCGACGAGGTCGACCGGGTCAAGCGGCTGGTGGACCGGATGGAGGCCTTCTCCGATGACGCCGCACCGGTCTGCCGGCCTGTCAACATTCACCTGGTCCTGGACCGGGTCCGCACCCTGGCGGTCAACGGGGTCGGCGAAGGGCTCTCGGTGGTGGAGGACTACGACCCGTCCCTGCCGCTGACGCCCGGTGACGAGGATCAGCTGATCCAGATCTTCCTCAACCTTGTGAAGAACGCAGCCGAGGCCGCTCACCGGCGCGGGGACGACCGGGGCGAGATCATCATCCGCACCGCCTTCCGGCATGGCGTGCGCATCCGCACCGGCGGCGCCAGCGGGCTCCGCAGCACGCCCCTGGAGGTGAGGGTCATCGACAATGGTCCGGGGGTGCCGGCGGCGCTTCGGGACAGCCTCTTCCAGCCTTTTGTCACGGGCCGAAACGGCGGGGTGGGATTGGGTCTCGCCCTCGTCTCAAAGCTCGTCTCGGCCCATGGCGGCCTGATCGACTTCGACTCCGAGCCCGGGCGGACGGTGTTCCGGGTGTTGCTGCCCATCGTTACGGAGGATCCGGCATGAACGCCGCGGCCAAGAAGATCATCATCGCCGATGATGACAGCTCGATCCGCCTGGTCCTCAGCCAGGCCTTCACCCGGCTGGGCTACCAGGTCCGGGCGACGGGCAACGCCTCGACCCTGCTGAAATGGGTCTCGGAGGGAGAGGGCGACCTCGTCATCACAGACGTCATCATGCCGGACGAAAACGTCTTCGACGTCCTGCCCCGGATCCGCAAGGAACGGCCGCGCCTGCCGGTCATCGTCATGAGCGCCCAGAACACCCTGCTGACCGCGGTGAACGCCGCCGACGCGGGGGCCTTCGAGTACATCTCCAAGCCCTTCGATCTGGAGGACATCACTGCGGTCGCCCGGCGGGCCCTGTCGCGGCCGGCGGACGTGGAGGCCTCCCGGGCCCAGGCGCGGGCGGCGCGGGATGAGCGCCTGCCCCTGATCGGCCGTTCGGCGCCCATGCAGGAGGTCTACCGGACCATCGCCCGGCTGGTGGGGGCGGACCTGACAGTCCTCATCCTGGGGGAGAGCGGGACCGGCAAGGAGCTGGTCGCCCGGGCGCTGCACGACATGGGCCGGCGCCGCGACGGGCGCTTTGTGGTGATCAATCTGGCGGCGGTGCCCCGGGAACGTGTGGAGACCGAGCTGTTCGGGCGCAGCGACGGGGATATCGGCAAGCTTGTCGAGGCGGATGGGGGGACTCTCTTCCTGGACGAGATCGGCGACATGCCCCTGGACGCCCAGACCCGGCTCCTGCGGGTCATCGACGGTTCCGAGACCGCCATCAATCCCAGAACCGGAAGGCGGCCCAATGTCCGCATCATCGCTGCCACCAACCGTGATCTCCGGGGCCTCATCCAGCAGGGACTGTTCCGTGAGGATCTCTACTTCCGCCTGAACGTGGCGCCGCTGCGCATTCCTCCTCTCCGCGACCGGACAGAGGACATCCCCGACCTTGCGCGCAATTTCCTGCTTCGCGCCAACCGCGAGGGCCTCCCCTCCAAGACGATAGACGCCGGGGCGCTCGAGCGACTGAAGGCCCACCCATGGCCGGGCAATGTGAGGGAGCTGGAGAACCTGATCCGGCGAATCTGCGCCCTCTACGGCGAAGACCTGATCACGGCCCGGATCGTCGAACTGGAACTGGCGGACCACCAGGCGCCTCTCAGGAGCCAGGATGGACCCGTCACCCTTTCCGGCCTTGTGGAGCGCTATCTGTCGAGCCACTTCGCGACCTTCCCGGACGGCCTGCCGCCTGCCGGGCTTTACGACCGTGTCCTGGAGGAGGTCGAACGCCCGCTGATCGCCCTGACCCTTTCCGGAACCCGGGGCAACCAGGTCCGGGCCGCGGAAATCCTGGGCCTGAACCGGAACACCCTCCGGAAGAAAATTCAGGACCTGGGGGTCGAGATGAACCGTGGGCGGCGATAGATCCGGCCCGGAGACGCCGAAGCCGATCGCCGGCCTGACGCTTTTCGGCAACGACCTGTTGATCTGAAAGCACACACGGCCTTAACATCCGGCCATGCAGGCGCCTGGATCGAGGCTTGGAACGGTTGCAAGCTGGCTAGGGCGCGTCCGCGCTCTCGCGGCGACACGGACGGCCCTCGGCGGCGTGTATCTGACCGCCGTCGTTCTGACCGGCCTGGCTATCCTGCTCGCGGCCTCTCCCCCGCAGTCCGGGCCCCTTGCGCCGGCCAGCCTGAACATTCTCTGGATCCTGGGGATCAACCTGATCCTGATGCTCTGGCTGGTGGCGGCGGTCGGGGCGACTGTCCTGCGGCTGGTTAGGGCAAGGACCGCAGACCCGGCGGCGAGGCTTCACCTCAGGTTCGTTACCCTGTTCGCCGCCGCCGCCACGGCGCCGGCCCTGGTGGTGGCCCTGCTCTACGGCGTCCTGGTCAACCGTGGCGTCGAGGACTGGTTCTCCACGCGGGTCCAGACGGTCGTCGAGAATTCCGCGACGGTTTTCCGGAGCTATCTCGAGGAGCAGAAGCGTTATGTGCGCGAGCACGTGACGCTGATGTCCGCCGACCTGAACGGCGCGGCCGGCGCCCTTTCAGACTCCCCGGTCACCTTCGGCCTCTTCCTCGCCCAGCAGGCTGCAGACCATGATTTTCCCGCGGCCTACCTGATCGACCGGGAGGGCCGTGTCCTGGCGCGTGCAGAAAGCCCTGGCGCGCCGGGCTTCGTGATCCCGCCGGCCTTCGCCTTCGAGGCCGCGGACGAGGGGGACATCTTCGTCTCCGCCAACCTGGCCCGCACCCTCTTTCGCCTGAAGGCCTATCCCGACGCCTACCTTTACCTGGTCCGACCGGTCGGCGACGGTGTCGTGGAGAACCTTTCCGAAGCCGAACAGGCCCTGGTGTCCTACCGGGACGCCACGCAAAGCCGTGACCGCATCCAGGCGGCCTTCGCCCTGGCCTATGCGGAGACCGCTCTGCTGGTGCTGATCGGCGCGGTCTGGCTGGGGATGGGGGCCGCCAGTTCGATCTCGGCGCCTGTCGGTCGCCTGGTGCAGGCTGCAGAACGGGTCGCCCGCGGCGATCTTACGGCGCGGGTGGACGCAGGGGCCGATCCTGAAGAGATCGCCGTGCTGTCCCGGGCCTTCAACGACATGACGCGAGACCTGTCCCAGCAGAGGGAGGCCCTGACACGGGCCGGAGACCAAGCGCGGCGACGGCGACAATTCATCGAGACAGTCCTGTCCGAGGTGTCTGCAGGCATCCTTGCTGCGGGCGCCGATGGCCGCATCACCGTGGCGAACCGCCAGGCTGTTCGCCTGCTGGATCTCCCCGAGGACCCCGTCTTTGCATCGCCGACTCCCCTTGAAGACGCGGTCCCCGAGGTCGGGGAGATCCTCGCCATCGCCCGCACCGTCGGCCACGCCGAGGGCGAGGTGGACATAAACCGCAGCCGCGAGACCCTTCGGCTCCGGGTCCGCGCCAGTCGTACCGGGGAGGGGGTGGTCCTGACCTTTGACGACATCACCCGTCTGCGCTCCGCCCAAAGGAACGCCGCCTGGCGCGATGTGGCGAGGCGGATCGCGCACGAGATCAAGAATCCCCTGACGCCGATCCAGCTCTCCGCCGAGCGGATCCGCCGAAAGTTCCGCAGGAATGTGGAGCCCGCAGATCTCGACACCTTCGACCGATGCACCGAGACGATCGTGCGCCAGGTGGGCGACATCGGCAGGATGGTCGACGAGTTCTCCGCCTTCGCCCGGATGCCGGCCCCGCAGGTCTCCGACCAGGATGCGGCCGAGCTCTTGCGCGAGGCCGTGTTCGCGCGGCGCGTCGCTGACCCGGATATCGACTGGGTGATCGGCGACCCCCTGCCGGAAGCGGCCCTTCGGGTGGACGGACGAATGCTGGCCCAGGCCCTCGCCAACGTCCTCAAGAACGCCGTGGAGTCCGTCCGGGCCCGACAGGGGGCCGATCCGGAACCGTCTGGCCGTATTCGCGTCGACATCCAGACGGACGCGTCCGGCGTATCCTTCGTGATCGAGGACAATGGGCTGGGACTGCCCGAGAAGGACCGTGACCGCCTGACCGAGCCCTATGTAACCACGCGGGAGAAGGGCACCGGACTGGGGCTGGCCATCGTCAAGCGCATCCTGGAGGACCACGGCGGTGATCTCGTTCTCGGCGATGTCGGGGAAGGTCAGGGCGCCCGGGTGGTGCTGAAACTGCCGCCGGCCGCGGCGGCGAGCGAGCGGAAGACGACACAAGAGGAGACGGCCTGATGGCGGCGGACGTGCTGGTGGTGGATGACGAGGCCGACATCCGTGATCTCGTCGCGGGGATCCTCACGGACGAGGGCTATGCGGTCCGCACGGCGAACGACTCGGAGTCGGCCCTGGCCGAAATCCGGGCGCGGAAGCCGGCGCTTCTCATCCTGGACATCTGGATGCAGGGCGGGGGGATGGATGGGCTGGAGCTCCTGGACCTCGTCAAGGGGCTCGACCCGGATCTTCCGGTCATCATGATCTCGGGGCACGGAAACATCGAGACCGCCGTGAGCGCCATCAAGCGGGGCGCCTACGAGTTCCTGGAGAAGCCGTTCAAATCCGACAGGCTGCTGCTGGTCGTGGAGCGGGCGCTGGAGGCGGCCAACCTGAGGCGCGAGAACCGCCGGCTCCGGGCCAGGACGGTGACGCCCGAGGGGCTGATCGGGCGTTCGGCGACCATGCAGCATCTCCGCGGGCTGATCCAGAAGCTGGCCGCCGCCAACAGCCGCGTGCTGATCTCCGGCCCCCCGGGCGCGGGGAAGGAAACCGTCGCCCGGATGATTCACGCCGCCAGCCCGAGGGCCCGGAGCGAGTTCATGGTCATCAGCGCGGCCGGCATGACGCCCGAGCGGGTTGACGTCGAACTGTTCGGAGAAGAGGGCGAGGCCGGCAGGCCGGCCAAGATCGGCGTCTTTGAACGGGCGCACGGCGGAACCCTTTACCTCGACGAGGTGGCGGACATGCCGCGCGAGACGCAGAGCCGGATCCTCAGGGTGCTGGTCGACCAGCGGTTCCGGCGGGTGGGCGGTGCGTCCGATGTCCAGGTCGATGTCCGGGTGGTCTCCTCCACTTGTCGCGACCTGCGGGTGGAGATCGCCGAAGGCCGCTTCCGGGAAGATCTCTTCCACCGGCTCAATGTCGTGCCGCTCGGCGTCCCGGGCCTGGCCGAGCGTCGTGAGGACATTCCGGACCTGGTCGATTTCTTTGTCCAGAAGATCTCCGAGGCGTCGGGCCTGCCCCGGCGCCGTCTCTCCGATGACGCCCTTGCGGCCCTTCAGGTGCGCGCCTGGCCCGGCAACCTCAGCCAGTTGCGGAACCAGATCGAGCGGCTCCTGATCCTGGCCTCCGGCGATCCGATGGAACCGATCACCGCAGAGATGATCCCGCCGGAGCCGGAGGAGCGGTCCCGTTCCGGCCGGGGCCTCGGCGCCGAAAGGATCATCGCCCTTCCTCTGCGGGAAGCCCGGGAGGCCTTCGAGCGGGAATACCTGCACGCCCAGATGCTCAGGTTCTCGGGCAATATCTCGCGGACGGCCGCCTTCATCGGAATGGAGCGGTCGGCCCTGCACAGGAAGCTGAAGTCCCTCGGCCTGACGGGCGCGCGGGCGGGCTCGGAAGGGGAGGAGGGCTGATGGGACGCATCGCCTACGTCAACGGCGCCTATGTCCGGCATGCCGACGCTGCGGTCCATATCGAGGACAGGGGCTACCAGTTCGCGGATGCGGTCTATGAGGTCTGGGCCATGTCCGGGGGGCGGCTGTGTGATCCCGAGGGACACTTCACCCGCCTGGAGCGAAGTCTTGGCGAGCTCTCCATCGACATGCCCATGACCCGCGCCGCGCTGACGACGGTCCTGAAGGAGACCATCAGAAGGAACCGGATCCGGGATGGGCTTGTCTACCTGCAGGTCAGCCGTGGGGTGGCGCCGCGGGATCACGTCTTCCCGGCCTCTCCAATCGCGCCTGCGGTCGTGGTGACCGTGAAGCGGACCGATCCGGTCGCAGCCGAGGCCAGGGCGGCAGCGGGGGTCGGGGTCCTTACCACGCCCGAGAACCGCTGGGGCCGCTGCGACATCAAGACCGTGGGCCTTCTGCCCAATGTTCTGGCCAAGCAGGCTGCGAAGGAGGCCGGCGCGGCCGAAGCCTGGTTCATCGATGCGGACGGCCTCGTGACGGAAGGCGCGTCCTCCAACGCCTGGATCGTCACGTCAGAGGGCGTGCTGGTGACCCGCGACACCGGCGCCAACATCTTGAGGGGCGTGACCCGGGAGACCCTGCTTGAGGTGGCGCGGACGGCGAACATCCGGATCGAGGAGAGAGCCTTCAGCCTGACGGAGGCTTGCAGCGCACGGGAGGCCTTTTTCACCGGCGCCGGGGCCCTGCTCCTGCCGGTTGTCTCCATCGACGGCCGGGCCGTGGGCGACGGGCGGCCAGGACCCGTAGCAACCCGGCTTCGCAGCCTCTATATCGAGAGCGCCAGGGCCGCGGCGATCTAGCGGCCGTCGGCGGGAAGGAACCCCGCCCAACACAAGAGAGCGAAAAGCCATGTCCGGCGACAAGAAGCAGAACCTGCAGGACACCTTCCTTAACAGTGTCCGCAAGACCAAGACCCCCCTGACCATCTTCCTCGTCAACGGCGTCAAGCTGCAGGGCGTCGTGAGCTGGTTCGACAACTTCTGTGTGCTGCTGCGCC
>NZ_JADCBG010000032.1 GCF_020253645.1 Phenylobacterium sp. | reverse complement strand
TACTTCCGGACGACGGACGTGACGGGGATCATCCGCCTGAAGGAAGGCGTCGAGATGATCATGCCGGGCGACAACGCCGAGCTGGACGTGGAGCTGATCACGCCGATCGCAATGGACCAGGGCCTTCGGTTCGCCATCCGCGAGGGTGGCCGGACGGTGGGCGCCGGGGTGGTCTCGAAGATCGTCGAGTAGATCCTCGCCCATCCCCCGGCCCCGGCCGGGATCCAACAGGGGCCGCGGAGGAAACTCCGCGGCCCTTTCTCGTGGATGCGGTCCCTTGGATCAGCGGACCTGGCGAACCGAGCTGATTGCTTCGGCCAGACCGAAGCGGTGCAGGTCCGGCGTATCGCGGACGAAGACCTGGCAGCGACCCCTGAAGTTGGAGTCGGCGCAAACCTCCCAGGCGCCGCCGCCGACGATCCGCAGGCTGTGGGCCTTGTCGTTGAATTGCCGCGGCAGGTTCGTGTACTCCGAGCGTGTCTCGAAGGCCGGGCCGTTGAAGTTGACGCTTGGGTACATCAGCAGCGCCGAAGGCCGGAAGCCGCCGCCCCAGTTCGGCGGGGGAGGGGGATATCCGGGGTATCCGCCGCCGGGTCCGTCCACAGGCCGCAGCGAACTGACGGCGAAGCCGAGACCATAGCGCCTGAGGTCAGCGACATCCCTGTCGAGAACCTGGCAATTGCCCCTGAAATTGGCGTCGGAGCAGACTTCCCAGGGCGTCCGCCCCGAGAGGCGCAGGCTGAGGGCCTTGTCGTTGAAGTAGGCGGGCAGGTTCGAATACTCCCGGGAGGTCTCGAAGGTCTGTCCCGTAAAGTTCAGGCCCGTGAAGAGGGTGGCCTCTCCAGATCCGTAGGGCGGACGCCCGCCGCCGCCGGGGTTCCAGCCCCCGCCACCGCCTCTGCACTCGAGGCGTCCGTCGATATTGGTCAGATAGCCGCAGTTTCCGACCCGGATGCTGGTGCTGTTCCAGCGGCCGTTCCGGTCCCTGCATTGGGCAGTTACCACGGCGTTGGGACCGAAGCCGAGTGTCGAGACGTTCCGGCAACTTTCCCAGTAGTCTCCGGAAGGCGGCGGCGCCCCGCGCTCCTGGGCCCGGGCCGAGTCCGCTGGGCCGCCCAGGGCGAAGGCAAGGGCAGCGATGGCGATGACGCCGGAGAGGCGGGGCATGGTTTGGTCTCCCTCTTGTGCGGGGCCTTGCGCCACGCTTGGGCGCATCCTTTATCGGGTCCGTGACGGACGCAAGACCGTGCGCCCCTTGCTCCCCCGGGGCCGCGCTGCTAAACGAGCCGGCTCCGGCAGGCCGGCCTCGAAAGGGGCCGGTTTCCGGTCGCGCCCGCGCCTTTCGGGGCCGGGACGTAGGAGTGTAGCTCAGCTGGTAGAGCATCGGTCTCCAAAACCGAGGGCCGGGGGTTCGAGTCCCTCCACTCCTGCCACGCGCTGACTATCTGAGGGTTTGCGGTCCGTCTGTTCGGATCGGTCTGGAAAGAGTTTCGGGAACGACCATGGCCAGGAAGCAGGGCTCGAAGCCCCGGGCGATCAAGGAGAGGGCGGCGCGCACTGCTGCGGCTGTTTCGCCCTCGTCCGCCCTGGCGTCAGGCGGGGCGCCGAAGAAGCGCGCGGGTCCCCTTCAGTTTCTCAGGGAGGTGCGCGCCGAGGGCAGGAAGATCACCTGGACCACCGCGAGGGAGACCTGGATCACCTCGGTGTTCGTGGGAATCATGGTTGTGGTCGCCGCCCTCTTCCTGCAGCTCGTGGACCTGTTCCTGGGCTGGAGCCTGTCGCTAATCCTGAACTTCGCCAACGGGGGTTGAGTCCGACATGAACGCCGAAGCACCCGTTGCGGCCAACCCGCTCCACAAGTGGTACATCGTCCACGCCTACTCGAACTTCGAGAAGAAGGTGGCCGAGGCGATCCGTGAGCAGTCCCGCGCCCAGGGGCTGGAGGACAAGTTCTCCGATATCCTTGTGCCGACCGAGGACGTGGTCGAGGTCCGTCGCGGCCGGAAGGTCAATGCCGAACGGAAGTTTTTCCCGGGCTACGTCCTGGTGAAGATGGAGCTGACGGACGAGGCCTATCACCTCATCAAGAACACCCCGAAGGTCACCGGCTTCCTGGGCAGCCAGAACAAGCCGCAGCCGGTCTCCGAGCGTGAGGTCGCCCGGATCATCGGCGCCATCGAAGAGGGCGTGGAGCGGCCGAAGCCGACCATCACCTTCGAGATCGGCGAGACCGTGCGGGTCACGGACGGCCCCTTCGCGAGCTTCAACGGCTCGGTAGAGCAGGTCGACGAGGATCGCGCCCGCCTGCGCGTGACGGTGTCCATCTTCGGACGCGCCACGCCGGTGGAGCTCGAATACGGCCAGGTCGAGAAAGTCGCCTGACCGGCAACCGTCCCCGGGCTCCGGGCCGGGGACTTCAAATCCGTGGGAGGGGAGGCCAGTCTGACCCCGCACCACGGCTCAACAGACCGGAAGTCCGGTCAAAGAGGAGAAGATGGCCAAGAAGATTCTGGGCTACATCAAGCTGCAGGTGCCCGCGGGCGCCGCCACCCCTTCGCCGCCCATCGGGCCGGCACTGGGCCAGCGCGGCGTCAACATCATGGGCTTCTGCAAGGAGTTCAACGCCCGCACCGAGAAGGAAGTCAAAGGCACGCCCCTGCCGACGGTGATCACCGTCTACCAGGACAAGTCCTTCACCTTCATCACCAAGACGCCCCCGGCGACCCACTTCATCAAGGAGGCCCTGGGCCTGAAGTCGGGGTCCAAGCTGCCCGGACGTGATGTCGCCGGCAAGATTTCCCGCGCCCAGCTGCGGGACATCGCGGAGAAGAAGATGAAGGACCTGAACGCCATCGACCTTGAGGCGGCGTCCCGCATCATCGAGGGCTCCGCCCGCTCGATGGGCCTTGAGATCGTGGAGGGCTGACGCATGACCCGGCAAACCAAGCGCATCAAGGCCTGGACCGGCGACCGCCTCGCCGCCCATCCCGTCGACGCCGCCATCCGGCTCGTCAAGGAAAACGCCAAGGCCAAGTTCGACGAATCCATCGAGATCGCCGTCAACCTGGGCGTGGATCCGCGCCACGCCGACCAGCAGGTCCGCGGCGTCGTCAACCTGCCCTCGGGCACCGGCCGCGACGTTCGCGTCGCCGTCATCGCCCGCGACGCCAAGGCCGATGAGGCCAAGGCCGCCGGCGCCGAGATCGTCGGCGCCGAGGAGCTCGTGGAGCGCATCCAGGGCGGCTTCATGGAGTTCGACCGGGTGATCGCCACCCCGGACATGATGGCCCTGGTCGGTCGTCTGGGTAAGGTGCTGGGCCCCCGCGGCCTGATGCCGAACCCGCGCGTCGGCACCGTGACCCCGAACGTCGGCCAGGCCGTGAAGGACGCCAAGGGCGGCGCCATCGAGTTCCGCACCGAGAAGACGGGCATCATCCACGCCGGCATCGGCAAGGCCAGCTTCACCGACGAGCAGATCGCCGCCAATGTGCGCGCCCTGGTCGACGCCCTGAACCGGGCCAAGCCTTCCGGCGCCAAGGGCACCTACATCAAGAAGATCAGCCTCTCCTCGACGATGGGGCCGGGTTTCCGCATCGATACCGGTTCGATCAACGCCTGAGGCTGGCCCCGCTTCGTCGGGACTTCCCGGAGGGGGCGGCGCCGCAGGGCCCCGCCCCCTTTTGCCGTCTGCGCCCATCTGGCGCTTGACCCCCGCGCCGGTCCGGGGTTCCTGACGCCTCGCACCGTTTGCCGAGGGAGAGCCCCATGAGACGCGCCGCCATCGTCAGCCCGATCCGCACCGCCGTGGGCAAGTTCCAGGGCAGCCTGGCCAGCCTGACCGCCGGTGAGCTGGGCGCCGTCATTCTCCGGGCCCTGATGGAGCGGACCGGCGTCGATCCTGGCCGGGTGGACGACGTGATCTTCGCCCAGGGCTATGGCAACGGAGAGGCGCCCTGCATCGCGCGCTGGTCCGCCCTCGCGGCCGACTTCCCGATCTCCGTGCCCGGCTACCAGCTCGACCGTCGCTGCGGCTCCGGCCTGCAGGCGGTGATCGACGCGGCGATGATGGTTCAGACGGGCGTGGCCGACGTGGTCATCGCCGGCGGCGTCGAGAGCATGAGCAATGTGGAGTACTATTCCCTCGACATGCGCGGCGGCGCCCGCGCCGGCTCGGTGACGATGCATGATCGCCTCGCCCGCGGCCGGGTGATGAGCCAGCCCATCGAGCGCTTCGGCGTCATCTCCGGCATGATCGAGACCGCCGACAACCTGGCTCGTGACTACCAGATCAGCCGCGAGGAGTGCGACGAGTACGCCGCCATGAGCCACCAGCGCGCGGCTGCAGCCTGGGCAGCCGGCAAGTTCGACGACGAGCTGGTGCCCGTGCCCGTGAAGCAGAAGAAGGGCGATCCGATCCTGTTCGCCAAGGACGAGGGCGTTCGGCCGGACGCGACGCCGGAGTCCCTGTCCCAGCTGCGGCCCATCGAGAAAGGCGGCGTGGTCACCGCCGGCAACGCCAGCCAGCAGAACGACGCCGCCGCCGCCTGCCTGGTGGTGGCCGAGGACAAGCTGGCCGAGCTGAACCTTGATCCCATGGGCTGGTTCGTGAGCTGGGCGGCTGCGGGCTGCGATCCCTCGCGCATGGGCATTGGCCCGGTGCCCGCCGTGGAACGACTTTTCGCGCGCACCGGAATGTCCTGGGATGATATCGACCTGGTCGAGCTGAACGAGGCCTTTGCGCCCCAGGTCCTGGCCGTCCTGCGCGGATGGGGCTGGGATGATCGTGATCGGCTGAACGTCAATGGCTCGGGAATCTCGCTGGGCCACCCGATCGGCGCCACGGGCGGCCGGATTCTCGCCAACCTCCTGCGCGAGCTGGATCGCCGGAAGGGTCGCTACGGCCTGGAGACCATGTGCATCGGCGGCGGGCAGGGGATTGCGGCCGTCTTCGAGCGCCCCTGAGGCCCCCTCCGGCCTTGCCATGCAGCGGCGCTTCGTGTAGCGACCGCGCCTTCTAGAGTTTCGCCCCTCCTTCGGGAGGCGGCGGGTTCGGGGGTCCGCCCCCGATCCTGTCCAAGAACTGCGGGGTCCCGGGGTCGCCGGGTCCGTAATCGCCGGGGGAGCCCCTCCGGTATCGCGGGGAGACGGGAAGATGAGGATGACCGGCCGGCGGCTCGCCGCGGACCGGCGCCGCGGCTTCTCACACGGACAGGTCGTCCAGGGGTCCTTTCGGGCCTAAGGACGCGCGTACGGCTTCGGGAATGGTCCCGTAGCCGGTTCCGAGACTGGAGACCGCAATGGACCGCGCTCAAAAGCAGGTCGCCATCGAAACGCTCAAGGGCGATTTCGCAGGCGCCGGCGCCGTGGTCGTGACCCACAACCTGGGTCTGACCGTTGCGGAAATGACGGAACTTCGCGGACGCCTCCGCAAGGAAGGCGCCCACTTCAAGGTGGTCAAAAACACCCTGGCCCAGAAGGCTCTGGCCGGATCCCTCGGCGAGGCGGGCGACGCCCTCTTTGCAGGACCCGTGGCCATCGCCTTTGCGCCGGACCCGGTGACCGCCGCCAAGGTGGCCAGCCAGTTCGCGAAGGAAAACGACAAGCTCGCCATTCGCGGCGGGTTCATGGGCGACACCGTTCTGGACGCCGCTGGCGTGGGGGCCCTGGCCACCCTGCCGTCGCTGGACCAGCTTCGCGGCAAGCTCATCGGCCTCCTGCAGGCGCCCGCGACCAAGGTCGCCGGCGTGCTCCAGGCTCCCGCAGGCCAGCTGGCCCGCGTCATGGGCGCTTATGCGGCCAAGGACGCGGCCTGACCGTCACTTCCCGACATTCCCTCATCCCCTGATCCCAAGGAAACCAAACCATGTCCAAGCTTGAAAAGCTGGTTGAAGACCTCTCCGCCCTGACCGTCCTGGAAGCTGCCGAGCTGTCCAAGCTGCTCGAAGACAAGTGGGGCGTCTCTGCAGCCGCTCCCGTGGCCGTCGCCGCTGTCGCCGCTCCCGGCGCTGCTCCGGCCGAGGCCGTCGAAGAGCAGACCGAGTTCACCGTCGTTCTGACCGCCGGCGGCGACAAGAAGATCAACGTCATCAAGGAAGTCCGCGGCGTCCGGCCGGACCTTGGCCTGAAGGAAGCCAAGGACCTGGTGGAAGGCGCGCCCCAGAACGTGGTCGAGAACGTCTCCAAGCAGCAGGCCGAAGAGGTCAAGAAGAAGCTCGAGGAAGCCGGCGCCACCGTCCAGATCAAGTAATCCGGACGGCGCGACATCCGCGTCTCTTCAGGCGGGCCCGGGGATCACCCCGGGCCCGTTTTGCTTCGGATCCGGCGTGTGGTGGATCGGAGCCAGCGCGGCCCTGGGAGCCTCCACCTGAACCGTCCTTCCCGTCTCTCCCTGATCCCCATCCGCTCGGCGGTTGTCGGTGGACACGGGACGGACTGGCTAAACAATGAGCGACCCCGGGCTCCTCGGCGCCAACGGTTCAGCCGGGTTGACATTCGGAAGTGAGAACGGGAGGATCATCAGAAACAATTAAATCGAGGTAGAACATTGAAAACTATTCTCGTTAATGCCGCAATTCCTACCAATTCGTGGAGCCCGTTCAATTCCCGAACCAGCTTTGAGACAATTGGCGGCAAAGATCAAACAACTGATAAATTCAGCATGTACCAAGTCGCCGTATGGGGCGATGAAGGAAAGATAACTCTATACAAGATTCCAAACGATTATAGTACATCAAAGTATTCAGATGTTTCTAAACAGGTCGAATATAGAGAATCATTTGCACTAATATCGTATAATGTTTCCGCAAGTTATGGGACCTTAGATTATAGTGCCGCTCTCAAGGGCGCTCTGATTGGTTTTTTTGAGAAAATAAACTCTCTAGAGAAGGCGGATACTTACGGTTTTGCTTTTCAAGGTCACGGCGGCGGGACCTCAATGTTCGAGGGCGCTCTCAAGGTCGACGATGCGAGAGGCTTTCTGTCCGGGGTGCGCGACGTTATCGGCAAGAATCTGGATTTCCTGGACTATTCCTCAAACTGCACCGTCGCCTCATTCGCCTTTCTCGACAGCTACGCAGACCTTGTCTCCAACGTCCTCGCTACTGACATCCTCGCAGGAGGTTATCTGCCGGGCGGGAGTAGCGAGTCCTATGTCTTGGACTCCATACTCGCCACGCCCCGTTACAATTTCAGCAACATCTGGAGTAATGCGGGGTCGCTGTCCGGTGGTCTCAGCGCAACCCTCGAATATTTCGAGAAATCCTGGAACTATGCAGGTAAAGCGAACCTGACTGGCCACGATCAGGCGGCCTATGTCTTCAATAGCGCAAACTTCGTCGCCTTCTCAAAGGCGCTCTCGGAGTCAATTGCGGCCCAGAATCTGAGCAACCTGCAGTTGGGCGGGGGCGCCGAGGCCTGGAATACGCTCTTCTCGAGGCTCTCGAACGGCGCTGAACTTAAGCAGCTCTTCCAGGCCATCTTCGCAGATAAGGCCACCACGTTCCAGGTTACAGGGGGCGCGGCCTCGAGCGGCCTTCTCTCACTAGGAGCCAACGTGACGACGCCGCTCCAGGCACGGATCCAGCAGCCGATGATCGGGACAGGCCTTGGAGACGATCTCTCGGGAGATCAGCGCGACAATGTTCTGCTCGGACTGGAGGGGGATGACCGTCTGTCGGGTGGCTCCGGCAATGACGATGTGAAAGGTTATGTCGGCTCGGATTCTCTTTCGGGCGACGCGGGGAACGACACTGTCAGCGGCGGGGCTGGCGCTGACAGTCTTGCGGGCGGTGAGGGAGACGACCGTCTGCTGGGCGGCGACGACAACGATTCGATCTCGGATAGCGACGGGAAGAACTTCGTCAGGGGCGAGGGCGGCGACGACCGGATATCG
>NZ_JADCBG010000031.1 GCF_020253645.1 Phenylobacterium sp. | reverse complement strand
GGTGCAGGTAGGGCATGAGCTGGGGCAGCTCGGCGTGGGCGGCGATCAGGTCGTCGTCCATGTCCCGGGGATGGCTGGTGGTGTAGCGGATGCGGTCCAGGCCCTCGATCCGGGCCAGCTGTCGGGCCAGTCCGCCCAGCCCGCCCTCGCCGGACCAGGCGTTGACGTTCTGGCCCAGGAGGGTCACCTCGCGCACGCCCCGCGCCGCCAGGCTCCGGGCCTCGGCGAGGATGGCCTCCGCTGGCCGGGACCATTCCCCGCCGCGGGTGTAGGGCACCACGCAGAAGGTGCAGAACTTGTCGCAGCCCTCCTGGACGGTGAGGAATGCGGTGACGCCCGAGGTCGACCGGCCGACCCCCAGGGCGTCGAACTTGGCCTCGGGGGCGAAATCGGCGGCGAGGCGCTCGCCCCGGGCCCGGTGGGTCCGGGCGATCAGCTCGGGAAGCTGATGGTAGGCCTGCGGTCCGACCACCAGGTCGACCGCCGGCTGGCGACGCAGGATCTCCTCGCCCTCAGCCTGGGCCACGCAGCCCGCCACGGCGATGGTCATGCCGAGGCCTGCGGCGGCGCGCTCGGTCTTCAGGACCTTCAGCTGTCCAAGCTCGGAATAGACCTTCTCCGTGGCCTTCTCGCGGATATGGCAGGTGTTCAGGACGACGAGATCGGCCTCCTCGGCCCGCTCGGTCATGGCGTAGCCAAGGGGCGCGAGCACATCCGCCATGCGCTCGCTGTCATAGACGTTCATCTGGCAGCCATAGGTGCGGATATAGAGCCGCTTCGGCGCCCGGGTCGGTGGGTTACTCATGGATCGGGAGGCCGTAGAGCTCCAGACGGTGATCCACCAGCCGGTACCCGAGGCGACGCGCAATGGCCTCCTGCAGGGCCTCGATCTCCGGATCGACGAACTCGATGACCTTGCCGGTGGTCATGTCGATCAGGTGGTCGTGATGGGTCTCGGGCGCCTCCTCGTACCGCGCGCGGCCGTCGCGGAAATCCAGACGCGAGATGATGCCCGCCTCCTCGAAGAGCCGCACCGTCCGATAGACGGTGGCGATGGAGATGCGCGGGTCCACGGCGTGGGAACGGCGGTGAAGCTCCTCCACGTCCGGGTGGTCCTGGGCCTCCGACAGCACGCGGGCGATCACCCGGCGCTGGTCGGTCATGCGCATGCCCTTGGCGATGCAGAGGTTCTCAATGCGGTGCAAACGGAAGTCTCCTCGCCCCCAGAATAGGGCTTTCAGGACGCCGTGTTAAGCGCCCGCCTCAGAACAAGGGCGTCGACCGCCCCGGCGCCCGCCCTCGGATAGTAGGCGCGACGCCGGCCCGCCTCCTCGAAGCCGTGACTGGCGTAAAGTCTCCGGGCGGCGACATTGTCCTCGGCGACCTCGAGATAGACCGCTTTTGCGCCCTCCCTTTCCGCCGCCTCGAGCGCCGCCTGCAGGAGGCGCCCGCCGACCCCGGATCGCCGCGCCCCCGGGCTGACGCCGACCGTCAGGACCTCGGCCTCCCCGGCGACGGTGCGAAGCAGGATCATCCCCGCGCCCTCTTCGAGAAAGGCCACGGCGTCGAGGGCGGAGATCTCTGCGGCGCTCCAGCCCGGGCTGAAGGCGGATGCATGCAGCAGGGCGAGGGCGTCGAGGTCCCTCGGGCCGGCGCGACGCAAGCTCATGCGGCGCTCCGGCCGCCGGGCAACTTCGCATCCGGCGGCCGCATGTAGAGGGGCGCCAGGTCTCCCGGCGCCCGCTCAACCGCGAGGCGGGCGGCGATCGCGACATCCGGCAGCAGCGCCGGCATGCGTTGCGCCCGGGGCATCAGGCCATCCGCCAGCTCCACCGCGCCGACAATCCGGGTGACCCCGTCAAGGTCCTCCAGGCCGGCGAGAAGACCCGCGGCGGGCGGGCCAAGGGGGCGCCCGGCCTCAAACTGCTGGTGGCAGGCCGCGCCCTCCCGGGCAGGCAGGAGGGCCAGGGTTCGCCCTGGCGCTGCGGAGAAGGGTCCGGCGAGGACCTCCAGGCAGCCCAGGCCGACGACGGGCCTGCCGAGGGCCAGGCCCAGGCCCTTTGCAAAGGCGAGGCCCACCCTCAGGCCGGTGAAGGATCCCGGACCCAGGGTGACGGCGATCCTGTCGAGGTCGGAAAAGGCCAGGGCTGCGCGCGCCATGGTGTCCCGAACAAGGGGGGCGAGCCGTTCCTGGTGGCCCCGTTCCATCACCTCGCAGGCGGCGGCCGCGATCCCGTCGCCATCGAGGACGGCCACCGAGCAGGCGGCGAGGCAGGTATCCAGGGCGAGGACCCGCACGCCGCGTCAGAGGGTCTGCTCGACCCGGACCACTTCGGGGACGTAGTGCTTCAGCATGTTCTCGACCCCGGCCTTCAGGGTTGCGGAGGAGGACGGGCAGCCCGCGCAGGCGCCGCGCATGTGCAGCCAGACCGTACCGCTCTCCACCTCGAAGCGATCGAACAGGATGTCGCCCCCGTCCCGGGCGACGGCGGGCCGGATCCGGGTGTCGAGGAGTTCACGGATCTCGGAGACGATCTGGGCGGTGTCGCCGTCGTAGGCGGTCTCTTCGCCCTCGACCTGCCCAGCCCCCTCGAAGAGCGGCCGGCCGGAGGTGAAATGGTCCATGATCGCCGCCAGGACCGGCGCCTTGAGGTGGTCCCATTCCGCAGAGGCGATCTTCCCCACAGTGATGAAGTCGCCACCGAAAAAGACCCGGTTGACGCCCTCGAGGCCAAAGACTTCCAGGGCCAGGGGGGAGTCCCTCGCCTCGTCCGGAGACCGGAAGTCCCGGGAACCGGACTCCATGACGGTCCGTCCGGGCAGGAACTTCAGAACCTGGGGATTCGGGGTGGTTTCGGTCTGGATGAACATTTGCGAGATTTGGCGGTTCCTGACCGACGATGCAAGGCCGGGCGCCAGGCCGGCGACGGGGCCGCATCACATTGAACCCTCCCCGGAAAGGGTGTATCGCGCCCAACGCTCGCGGGCCTCAGGCAGGCGGGCCGTCAGTGGGGCGAAGCGCGGGGCCTTCGGGGACAGTCATGGCGGATGCAGCCGAGTCAGCCGGCGGCCCTCACACCGGGGGTGGAGACCCGCATGGCGGACGGCCGGAAGGGCTGGCCGCCCTCACCCTGGGCGCTCTCGGGGTGGTGTTCGGAGACATCGGCACCAGTCCCCTCTACGCCATGCGCGAGGCCCTCGCCCACTCCCGGGCCGACGTGTCCGCGGAACTCTCCGTGCTGGGCGTCGTCTCGCTCATCACCTGGGCCCTGATCCTCGTGGTGACCCTCAAGTACGTCGCCCTGATCATGCGGGCCGACAACAAGGGCGAGGGCGGAACCCTGGCCCTGATGGCCCTGGCGCAACGCGCCCTCAAGCGCCGGTCCGGAACCGTGCTCCTGCTCGGCATGGCCGGAGCGGCCCTCTTCTACGGGGACAGCGTGATCACCCCCGCGATCTCGGTCCTGGGCGCCGTGGAGGGGCTCAGGGACGCCCCGGGCGTAAGCCCGGAGCTCGGGGGGCTTGTCCTGCCCATAGCGGCGGCGATCCTGATCGTGCTGTTCCTGGTGCAGTCCCGGGGGACGGCCACCATCGCCAAGGCCTTCGGACCGATCACCCTGGCCTGGTTCGTGATCCTCGGGGCGCTCGGGGTCTATCACATCTTTGACAGCCCCTCCGTGCTCCGGGGCCTTCTGCCCCACTACGGGGTGATCTTCCTGATGGACAACGGCTTCGTCGGGTTCGTGATCCTCGGCAGCGTCTTCCTCGCCGTGACGGGCGCGGAGGCGCTCTACGCGGACATGGGTCACTTCGGGAAGGCGCCCATCCGGGCGGGATGGCTGGCCATCGTCCTGCCCGCCCTGGTCCTGAACTATCTCGGCCAGGGCGCCATGGTGCTGGATCGGCCGGAAATGCGGGACAACCCCTTCTTCGGCATGGTCCCCACCCTGGTCTACTGGCCGGTCCTGCTGATGGCTGCTGCAGCCAGCGTGATCGCGAGCCAGGCGGTGATCTCGGGGGCGTTCTCCGTCACGCAGCAGGCGGTCCAGCTGGGACTCCTGCCGCGGATCGATATCCGGCGGACGTCTGAGACCCAGGCAGGCCAGATCTATGTGCCCCAGGTGAACACCTTCCTGATGGTCGGCGTGATCCTCCTTCTCCTGACCTTCCAGACCTCGTCCAACCTCGCCGCCGCCTACGGGATCGCGGTCACCGGCTCGATGTTTGTCGACACCCTGCTCTTCTTCGTCATCATCCGGTATCTGTGGAAGAAGCCCCTCTGGGTCGCCGTCCTCGCGACGGCCGGCTTTGGGGCCCTGGACCTGGTCTTCATGTCCTCCAACCTTCTCAAGCTGGCCCAGGGCGCCTGGCTGCCCCTCTTGGCGGGCGCCCTGATGGTGGTGATCATGTGGACCTGGAGCCGCGGCACGCGGATCCTGGCCGAGAAGACCAGGAGGGACTCCGTCGCCCTCGGCGAGCTCATCGACATGCTCCAGGCCAGGCCGCCGCACCGCGCTTCCGGCGCGGCGATCTTCCTGACCTCGGACGCGGACGTGGCGCCCGTCGCCCTCATGCACAACCTCAAGCACAACAAGGTGCTTCACGAGCGGAACATCATTCTGACCGTGCTCACCGCCCAGACGCCCCGGGTCCGGGACGAGGAGCGGATCCGGATCGAGCCGGTCAATGACGACTTCAAGAAGCTCACGGTGTCCTACGGGTTCATGGAGAGCCCCAACATCCCCAAGGCCCTCACCCTCTGTCGCCAGCAGGGGCTGAAGTTCGACATCATGGCCACCAGCTTCTTCCTCGGCCGCCGCTCGGTTGTGCCCTCCGCCAGTTCCGGAATGCCGCTCTGGCAGGACAAACTCTTCATCTTCCTGATGCGCAACGCCGCCAACCCGACGGACTTCTTCCGGATTCCGCCCGGACGGGTGGTGGAGCTGGGCACCCAGGTCACCGTCTGACCTGCCGATACGGCGGCGCGCCGGGGCCCGGACTGCGGGGGATTCAGGGAATCGGCAGTTCGAAGCTGCGCTTGAGGGTTTCCATCGGCACGTCAGTCTTGACGCTCTGGACGCTGGGAATCCGGGTCAGGTGATCGGCCTGGAACCGCCAGTAGGTGTTCAGGTCCGCCGTCACGATCCGCAGCAGGGCGTCGCAGTCGCCGGTGGTCAGGTAGCACTCGACGACCTCGGGAAACTGCCGGACGATTTCCGCGAATTTCTGGGTCTGCTCGGCGTCCTGGGTCTTGAACCAGACCCGGGCGAAGACCGTCAGGCCAACGCCGATCCGGGCCCCGTCCAGGACCGCCACGTAGCGTTCGATCACCCCCGCCTCCTCCAAAAGGCGCACCCGCCTCAGGCAGGGTGAAGGCGACAGCCCGACCTCCGCCGCCAGCTCATTGTTCTGGATCCGCCCGTCCCTCTGCAGGGCACGGAGGATGCGGCGATCTATGGCGTCCAGCCGGACTGGCAGATTGTTGGTCATGTTCTCATTCTGATGGAACTATATGCCAATATGCTACTCCGATATGGCATCTTCGCAATCAAATTTCGCAATTCCTGGCCTAGACTTGTGTGCATGAGCAAGCATGGCATCAAGAAAGTCGTCCTCGCCTACTCCGGCGGCCTCGACACCTCCATCATCCTGAAGTGGCTGCAGACCGAATACGGGGCGGAGGTCGTGACCTTCACCGCCGACCTGGGGCAGGGCGAGGAGATCGAGCCGGCGCGGGCCAAGGCCCTGGCCGCCGGGGTGAAGCCCGAGAACATCTTCATCGAGGACGTGCGCGAGGAATTCGTCCGCGACTACGTCTTCCCCATGTTCCGGGCCAATACGGTCTACGAGGGCCAGTACCTCCTGGGCACCTCCATCGCGCGGCCGCTGATCGCCAAGAAGCAGATCGACATCGCCCGCCAGACCGGCGCCGACGCCGTCAGCCACGGCGCCACCGGCAAGGGCAACGACCAGGTCCGCTTCGAGCTGGGCTACTACGCCCTGGAGCCGGACATCCACGTCATCGCCCCCTGGCGGGAATGGGACTTCAAGTCCCGGGAGGCCCTGCTGGACTTCGCCGAGAAGCACCAGATCCAGATCGCCAAGGACAAGCGCGGCGAGGCGCCCTTCAGCGTCGACGCCAACCTCCTGCACTCCTCCTCCGAGGGAAAGGTGCTCGAGGACCCCGCGGTGGAGCCACCCGAGTTCGTGCACATGCGCACGATCTCGCCCGAGGCCGCCCCGGACGAACCGACCGTCATTTCGATCGACTTCGAGGGCGGCGACCCCGTGGCCATCGACGGCGTGCGGATGAGCCCGGCGACCCTTCTGACCCGCCTGAACCAGCTGGGCCACGACAACGGGATCGGTCGCCTGGACCTGGTGGAGAACCGCTTTGTCGGCATGAAGTCCCGGGGCGTCTACGAAACCCCGGGCGGGACGATCCTGTTGGCCGCTCACCGGGGGATCGAGTCCATCACCCTCGACCGGGGCTCGGCGCACCTCAAGGACGAGCTGATGCCCCGTTACGCCAGCCTGATCTACAACGGCTTCTGGTTCTCCCCTGAGCGCGAAATGCTGCAGGCGGCCATCGACCTGTCGCAGAAGCACGTGACGGGCCAGGTCCGGGTGAAACTCTACAAGGGCAATGTCACCGTCATCGGCCGCACCAGCCCCTGGTCCCTCTACGACCAGGACCTCGTGACCTTCGAGGAGGGCGCCGTCGCCTACGACCACCGCGACGCCGCCGGCTTCATCAAGCTCAACGCCCTGCGCCTTCGGGTCCAGGCCCGCCGGGACCGCCGCGCGCAAGGGTAGTTCCCCAACGGTCAGGGTCATGTCACCCTCAGGACAAACCGGAGGAGTCTTCATGAGCTTTCCAAACCTGACCGCGATCGTCTCCCTGCTCGCCCTTCTGACCTACTTCTGGATGGGCCTCAGGGTGGGTGTGGCCCGTCGGAAGTCCGGTATCGACGCCCCGGCCATGTCGGGCGATCCGATGCTGGAGCGGTATCTGCGGGTCCAGGGAAACACCCTGGAATGGCTGCCGATCTTCTTCGTGTCCCTCTGGCTGTTCGCCATCTACTGGGGCGATGTGACAGCGGCGGCGCTTGGCCTGGTCTGGATCGTGGGACGCATCCTCTACACCGTCGACTACTCGCAGGCGGCCGACAAGCGCGGCCGGGGATTTGCGATCCAGGCCCTCGCGGCTGCGATCCTGCTGTTTGGGGCGCTGGGCAAGGCGGTGCTTGTGGTCCTCTCCTGACCGGCGGCCATACTTTCGCCTGAGACCTATCCCAAACCCGTGACGTCCCGACTCTGGAGCCTCAGATGCGCCTGACGCGTTTCGCCCTTATCGCCAGCCTGGCCCTGGCCGCCGGCCTCGCCGCCTGTACGACGGCCACGCCCTATCAGCCCCTGCTCGCCGGATCGCCGGGCCTCGGCGGCTATTCCGATGTCAGGATTGAACCCGGGCGCTACCGCGTGACCTTCACGGGCAACAGCCTGACCTCCCGGGAGACGGTCGAGCTCTATCTCGCCTATCGGGCGGCGGAGCTGACCCTCGCCAACGGGTTCGACACCTTCACCCTGGTCAACCGGGAGACGGACCGGAAAACCACCACCCGGGTCGACCCCCATCCGGAGCCCCTGCCCTACTGGCGGCCCTACTGGCGGTACTACGGCCCGTATGGCTGGCGTCTCTACGACCCCTGGCTGGACGGGCCTTTCGGTCGCCCCCCCATGGACGTCTCGACGATCGAGAAGTTCACCGCCTCGGCGGAAATCGTCCTGGGCAAGGGCCCCAAGCAGCCAGGCCAAACCGAGACGTTCGACGCCCGTGCGGTGATCGAGAACCTCGGACCCCGGATCCAGAGGCCCGAGGACGGCCGGATGAAGCCGAAGAACCCGGGTTAGGCGGTCTCGTCGGTAAAGGCCAGGCCGGCGCGGGCTGCGAGACGGTCGATCAGGGGAACGCCCAGGGCCGCTCCCGGGGTCCAGACCCCGCCGGGGGTGGCGGGGGTCCGGATCAGCTGGATCGCCGTCTCGGCCATCATCTTGGACGTCGAGCCGTAGCCGGGGTCGCGGTCGCCCTTCACCGAGACCCGCACCTTGCGGCCGTCGGCGCCGATGCCCACGAACAGGATGTCGTAGAAGCCGTTCTCCCGCTCCTCCAGGCTCGGGCCCTCCCCGGGCTTCGGCGCGCCGGCGCCGCCGAGGTCACTAAACGAGGTGCTGGAGCCCGGCGCCGTGACGGACATCTCGTCATAGGCGAAGTCCGTCCCCCAGGGGTGGCCCTGCAGGAAGTTCGAGCGGTGGACGTTCTTGGTGTTGATGGCGGCCATCATGAAGGGCCCGACCTCGGCGCCGACATCCTCGTCGAAGGCCGTCTCGTTCCCGGGCGGCTGGGCCGGGCCGGTAAAGCCGGGGGTCAGGGCGAAGGGGTTGATCATCAGCTGGAACAGGGCGGGGTTGCGTCGGATGGCGTCCATGGTGGCCGCGCCGCTGGCCGCGGTGCCGCCGGACAGGCCGCCCCGCATGTTCCGCACCCGGCCCTTCACCCGCGGGACCGGCCCGCCAAGACGCCGCTTGGCCGTCTCCTCCGCAAAAAGGACCCCCAGCTCGAAGGGAATGGAGTCGAAGCCGCAGGAAAACAGAATCCGCGCGCCGGAGGCCTTGGCGGCCTCATGGTGGGCGGCGACCATCTCGGCCATCCAGTTGGACTCGCCGCACAGGTCCACATAGTCGGTCCCGGCCTCGACACAGGTGGCGACCAGGTCCGACCCGTAGAGCTGGTAGGGCCCGACCGTGGTCACGATGACCTTGGCGCGGCGCACCATGGCCCTCAGCTGGGCGGGATCGGCGGCGTCGCAGACCACCAGGGGCGTCGAGGCCGGGGCGCCAATCAGGTCGCGGACCTCGGCCAGCTTGTCCGCCGACCGGCCGGCCATGGCCCAGGAGACCTCGCCCCCGGGCGGCTGGGTGCGGACCAGGTGCTCGGCCACGAGGCGGCCGGTGAATCCGGTGGCGCCATAGACGATGATGTCGAATTCCGCGTCGGCCCGCATGGGTCCCTCCCTGGCTGTCGCCTCCGATATGGACCCTGAAGAGCCCTCAGCCAAGCCGCCGTCGGGCGAGCCAGACCGAATGTCCCCCGCAGTCCGGGTCCTCCGGCGCAAAGTCGAGGACGTCGAAACCCTCCGCAGCCAGGAGTCTGCGGTAGGCGTCGGGGGACAGGCTGGCGTGGTGCAGGGGATCGCCCCCGAATTCGCCCATGGCCGTCCCGGCGTCAGGCCCGGAGGTGAACATCAATGCCGCCCCGGGCGCGGCGCGGGCGCCCAGCCCCCTGAAAAGAGCCTGCTGGTCCGCCGGCGTCAGGTGGAAGAGGCTGTCCCAGGCCAGGAGACCGTCGAAGGTGTCGCCGAGGTCCAGGCTGCGCATGTCGGCGCAGATCCAGGTCCCGGCGGGAAGCCGCTCCCGGGCCCGGTCGATGGCGGGCGCCGAGGCGTCCACGCCTGTGACGGCGAACCCCTGGGCGAGAAGCCAGGCGCCCAGGGGCCGCCCGGTCCCGCAGCCCAGGTCCAGGACCCGGCTCCCGGGGGGCAGGAGGGCGGCGAACCGCCCCATCCAGCCCGCCTCCAGGCGCAGGTCCGGCCCCCGCACCCGGTCCCAGAGGTCCGCATGACGGGTGTAGAGCCCGGTCACGTCGGCCGCCGCCCGGGCGATCGGGTCATCCGGCGTCACGGCGCGGTCCGTGACAGAAGGTTGGGCGTGACGGGGATGACCGAAGCGCCTGCGAGCCGCGCGACCAGGCTTGGGCACGGGCGGGAATGAGCATCATGAGGCGCCTCAGATCGTCGGGGCGACCAAACAAGGGCGCGTCGCATGAAGCAGGTCCTGACTTGTCCCCAGAACAGGGGACATACGTTTCCGCGCGCCGTGTGTAACCCTCCGATCATGAATGTCCGATCTGTCGCCGCACTTGTCTTGGTTGCGACAACGGGGCTTGGAGTCCAACCCGTCGAAGCGCAGATCGACGTGAACCCGTCCGTCCATGTCTTTGAACCCGGCGGCGCCCCGGAAACTACGCTTATCGTAACCAACTCCAGCGCGGCCAATGCCTTTGTGGCTGTGAAGGCGCGCGAGGTCATGGCCCGTGGGGAACTGGATGAGAAGTTGCGCGAGGACCCCGATCCGGAAACCTTGGGATTAATCGCAACGCCAAGCCGCATCATTCTGGAGAAGGGGGAGCGGCGAGGGATCCGCATTGTTGCGCTCGGGAAACCTGGCGGCGAGGACCGTGTCTGGCGCGTCCTCGTTTCGGAAGTTGCGGGCAAGGTCAAGGAGGGGGAATCGGGCGTCGCATTCCTTCTGGCCTATGACGTCCTGGTGATCCAGCGGCCCGCAGAGGCGCAGGTCGCGGTCAGTGGCAAGCGAAATGGGAACACGCTGACGCTCAGCAATTCAGGCAACAGTTTTGGCGTGATCACCGAAGTCCGGCACTGCCCGACCGCGCGCGACTGCACCAAGCTGCCGGACAACAAGAGGCTGTATGGCGGGCGCAGCTGGACAGTAACCCTGCCTTCGGAAACCGGAACGGTCGAAGTCGTGCTGCAGGGGCTCAACGCGCGGCAAGAAACGCTTCGCTTCTGAACGCTGCGGTCGGTTTCAGGGCTGGACCGGGCGGCAGACCATCTGGCCGGCATTGACGAAAGTCGCAGTGCTCGCCGCAAGACCCGTCACCTTCGCACCGTAACGACCGCCCTCGCCGAGTTCTGCGACCAGATCGCCTTCAGCGCCCAGTTCGATCTGGAAACGTCCCTGGTCATCGGTTTCGCCAAGGCCGCCCTTGCCTGACAGCGAGGCGTTGGCCAGCGGCCTTCCGGCTTCATCGACCAGCTGACCATAGACCAGGATGATGCGGATCGATCTGCGCACCAGCCGTTTGACAGTTCCGGGGAAGAAGACCGCAGGCTCACGACGGGTGTCGAAACTGGCGACGCCGCCGAGGGCGTCCACGCCGACTTCGCCCATGCTGAAGGGCGGCGCGCCGACGAACACCGGATACGATCCCTTGATCGAGGTGCGGGTTCCGCCCGGCGCGCGGAGCTGATACCGGACGTCAGACGCCGCATCGGGCGCCTCCACCGCGATTCCCGCCCCGGTAAAGTCGCCGCCGCCCAAGGCCAGCCGCTTTTCGGCGTAACCGAAGCTGGTCTGCACGCGCCCGAACAGCGAGCTGCTCGAAAGCTGCTCTTCGATCTGGGCGTCCGCCGAGAGATCGGCGTAGGTGTAGCGGAGATTCGCCCCCAGCCGGCCCGACAGGCGGTCGAATTGCTGGCTGACCCCTGCGCGCAGCTGGAGCGGGCCGAGGTCCGTGTCGAGGCTCCGGCTCCAGTCGCCGGAGACGAGCCGGCGAGAGAGGACGCCGCCATTGCTCTTTCGCCCTTCACCCCCGGCATACAGCGTCTTGGAGGACGTCCCGCCAAAGAGCGCCAGGCGAATGCCGACGCGCACTGTCCAGCTCGTGCGGCTGTAGCTGCCCGAGGCATCCAGGTCCCATCGCTGGCCGCCAGCCTGCCGAAAAGTCCAGCGCAGGTTTGGGAGGATCGTAAAGCTTTCCTGACCAGGCCCGTCGCGCTGCCACTGTAGTCCGCTGGTCAGCGAGAAATTGCCCGAGTTGTAGCCGCCAAAGGCGCTGAGCGAGGTGGACGGGCGCCCGAGGCCGACTTCGGGATCGAATGGGGCGCCGGGCGGTCTTTCGGGTCCCGAGATGTGCCGGGCGTCGAGGGACCAGCTGAAGGTCTTGCTGTTCCCCGACACATTGGCCTGGGCGCCGAATTGGCCCTGTGCAGTTCCGGCGAGCGTGACCGATGTCCGCCAGTCGCCCTGCAGATAGATCGCGCCCAGCTCCGCCAGCTGGCGCTTCTCGGCGCCTTCTCCACGAACAAAGAGGCCGAGCTGCGATCCCGCGCGCAGGCGGTATCCGGCGCGCAGGGTGGGAGAGAGGAGGCTGGGCAGAAAGCCGGCGTCGGCGCCGCGAAGGCCTGTGTTCCAGCCACCTTCGACAAACCATTCGGCATCGCCGTAGCCGGGAAGCCCCGACGCACGGGTGAAGATACGCCGCTCCTCACGCTCGCCGCTCGCATCCTTGATCCGCAGTGTCAGCGGGAAGGAGCCGCCGGGCAGTCGGGAGGTGTCAAGCGTCACGCGCCCCGGCGCGATCCGCTGCGTATCGAGCAAGACCCCGTCACGCAGGATATCGACCCGCCCGGAAAGCGGCGCATCGATGATCAGCGGGGTATCCGCAATGCTGTTGCGTTCAATACGCGCCTCGGTGCTGCTGGCGATCTGAGCGCCGACCAACCGCTCGAAGAAGGCGAAGTTATAGGAAGAGGGCTGGATCAGGCCGACGCTGAAGGCGCTGCGGTTGCCAACCTGACGGAAGTAGGCGCGGTCGAGCGAGCTGCGCTGACCGGAAAAGGTCGAGTCCGCGGTAATGTGGCGGCGTCCCAGCCCAAGCACGAAACGGGGATTCAGGGTGAGATCGATCCGGTCGCTCGCCAGGCTGTATTGCAGCCCCATGGCGCCCGCCAGCGTCGGCGGCCCTGGCTCCGGATCGGGCAGAAAAGGTCTGGCCTCTCCGCGGACTTCAGGGGCCAGAAACAGGTCGATCCGCCCGCTATCGCGCGACAGGATGATGCCCACCACATCCGGATTGAGCCGGCCGCACCCGGCGGTGGGCGAAGGCGAACAGGAAAGCCCGGCATTGGTGGGCAATTCCGCGCGGAGCGCGGCCATGACCCGGGCGGCGTCTTTCAGTGGAGGCAGCTTGGAGATCAGCGCAGCGGGATCAGCGAACCTTGCGACGCCGGGCGATAGCAGCACCGGCGCCTGCCCCTGCAGCTTGCCATCGACATACAGTTGCAGCGGCGTTTCGCGCGCTTCGAGGAGGTCGTCGAAACCCTCAGGCCTCTCGGTTTGCAGAGAGGTTGACCTGGAAGGCTCGCGCCCGCCCTGCGCAGCGGCCTCCATCGGAGTCTGAGCGAAGGCCGGTGCGGCGCAAGGCCAGGCAAGCGCCGCGTACACACCGAGCGCCAGCCGGACCCTGGCCCTTGAACGACTGAAGTCCGCCTTGTCCGCCTTGTCCGCCTTGTCCGCCTTGTCCGCCTTGTCCGCCTGAGGGCGCGTGAACGCGGGGAAGGGCGTCCGGAAAGCGAATAGAGGCTGCGGACCCATCCTGTGATCAAATTGACCCGTAGACTCTGAACACAGACATGGTTCCGTTATTTCCAAACTCAAATCGTCTGTATAAATTTAGAATGCGATGGATTCTGGAGTGGATCAGTCGCCTCATGATAATCATGAGAGTTCAAACGGAAGAAGAAGATCACGTTCAGGACTCTCAGCCCTATTCAATCTGTGTGAAATCAATTCTACTTGGTTATCAAAGTCAGTTTGCGGCGACTTTGAACAGTATATTTGCAGAATAGGACCTATCGGGACGGCGGCGTTACACGTCTCGCCGGTGGGAATGGGGCCGGTGTGGGCCACCTCGCGCGACATGACCTGAGCCCACTGGCCGTTGCCGCCACCGGCAAACAGCACCTCGAAGGGCGCCTGGGCGAAGCCCGAAGCCTTACCCGCGCGCGCAGGCCCGACGAGGGCGAAGTTCGAGCCGATGTCGATGTTGAGGGTCGAGACGCCGGGCTGGCTGAAGGTGATCCGCGGCGAAAGCTCCCCCGTTCCGGATCTGGTCAAACAGAACCACTCAAACGTGGCGATGCCGTCGATGGTCAGGTCTGACGTCACCAGCCCCAGCGCAAAATCATCCAGCTCGCTGATCCGGTTGCTCGGCCCTCCCGGCGCACCCACCACGGTCATCGAAACCTGGAAGTCGCCGGTGCGGGTTGGCCCAGGCGCACCATCGCTCGCCGCCATCGCCGCGCCGGACAAGCCAAGGGCGAGAGGCGCCGGGGGGATCTCCACCCTCCTCATGCACCTTCTCCTCGGTCGAGGGCGCCTGCCCGCATGGGCGGAGCCTTCAGTTCGCAGTGACCGTGACCAGGATGGTCGCGGAATACGTTCCGGTGGGATTGCTGGCGTCGGCGGCGCTGAGGAGACGTACGGAGACGCCCGGCTTGTTGGCCCCAATCGTTCCGTCCGAGTTACCGTAGATCCCGCTGAAGGCGCCCCAGGAACATGTCTCACCGGTTGTGATCAGGCCGGCGGAGGGCGCCCCGCGCGCCATTGGCAGATGCAGCCCATTGGTCCAGGAGTCCCTAAGCTGCACCTGGAACGGCACCTGGGCGAAGCCCGAAGCCGTGTCCGCACGCGCAGGTCCGACGAGGGCGAAGTTCGATTCGATGTCGCTGTTAAAGGTCCCGACGCCAGGCTGGCTGAAGGTGATCCGCGGCGAAATCTCTCCCGTTCCGGAGCGCGTGACACAGAAAGGCTGGCCGAACGAGAAGGTGGCGCCGGTCAGGTCGGATTGCATCACCGACCCGATCGCAACATCAAACAGTTCTCGGACCTGGACGCTCGGCCCACCCGCAGCGCTCACCACGGTCATCGAAACCTGGAAGTTGCCGGTGCTGGTGGCCCCGGGCGTACCGTCGCTCGCCGCCATCGCCGATCCCGGAACCACCAGGGCCAGGGCCGCCGCCGCGGTCAGAAATCTTCGCATCTTCCCGTCCTTCCTGTCGTCGCGCCGGCGCCCGGGCGCCGTCCCTCACCGCCCAGGCGGCGCTTTCAGTTCGCGGTGACCGTCACCACAATGGTCGCGGAATAGGCCCCGGTCGGATTGCTGGCGTCGGCGGCGGCGAGGCGGCGAATCCCGATCATCGGCTTGGGGGCCCCGGGTGCACCGCTTGAGGTCCCGTAGACTGAGTGGTGGCCCCCCCCGGTGCATGTCTCGCCGGTTGTGATCGGGCGGGTGGAGGGCAAGCCGCGCGCCATTACCTCTACTCCATCGGTCCAGGGGTCGGAAATCGACACCACAATCGGCACCTGGGCGAAGCCCGAAGCCGTGCCCGCACGCGCAGGGCCGACGAGGGCGAAGTGCGACCCGATGTCGCTGTTGAAGGTCCCGACGCCAGGCTGGCTGAAGGTGATCCGCGGCGACACGCTGCCCGTTCCGGATCGCGTCAAACAGAAAGGCTGGACGTACCCGTCGAAGGCGGTGAATGTCAGGTCGGATTGCGTCACCAACCCCCCCAAATCAAAATCATCCAGCTCGCTGACCTGGACGCTCGGCCCACCCGCAGCGCTCACCACGGTCATCGAAACCTGGAAGTTGCCGGTGCTGGTGGCCCCGGGCGTGCCGTCGCTCGCCGCCATCGCCGATCCCGG
>NZ_JADCBG010000030.1 GCF_020253645.1 Phenylobacterium sp. | reverse complement strand
GGCCCAGGAAGTACTCCCGGATCCAGGGGTGCGTTGAAGATTCGAGGTCACGGACAGGCGCCGCGGCCACGACATGCTTGTCCGCCAGGACCGCCACCCGTGTGGTGATGGCGTAAAGGGTGTCGAGGTCGTGTGTGATCATGAAGACGGTCAGCCCGAGATTACCGGACAGCTCGAGAATGAGCTCGTCGAAACCTGCAGCTCCGATCGGATCGAGCCCGGCTGTCGGTTCGTCAAGGAACAGCAGTTCGGGATCGAGCGCCAGGGCGCGCGCCAGACCCGCCCTCTTCCTCATGCCGCCCGAGAGTTCCGAGGGCTTCAGGTTGCAGGCGTCCGGGGGAAGCCCCACCAGCCCGATCCGGATTTCCGCAAGCTCCCGGACTGTGGCCCGGGAGAGGTTCGTATGCTCCAGCAGCGGCGCCTCGACATTCTCGGCCACGGTCAGATTCGAGAACAGGGCGCCCTGCTGGAAGAGCACGCCCCAGCGTCTTTCAATGGCGCCCCAGGGTCGGCCGGCGTCGGCGTGGATGTCGTGGCCAAAAACCCTGACCGTGCCTCCCTCCGGCCGCTTCAGGCCGATGATGGAGTTCAGCATCACCGACTTTCCGGACCCTGAGCCTCCGACAACGCCGAGGATCTCTCCCCGTTGGACGGTCAGGTCCAGGTTCTCATGGATCACTCGCGATCCGAACTGGGACCTCAGCCCCACGATTTCGATCGCAGGGGCGTCGTCAGGGGAGGGAGCGGCTTCGGACGCCGTCACAGGTCCAGCTCCATGTAGATGAGGGCGAAGACGGCGTCGATCAGGATGATGGCGAAGATGGCCTGGACGACCGCGGCGGTGACCCGCTGGCCCAGGGACAGGACGTCGCCCTTCACCAGCATGCCCTGCCGGCAGCCGATTCCTGCGATGGCGATGGCCATGACGGGCGCCTTGGAGAGTGCGATCCAGAAGTGCGTATCCCCGACGCTTTCCACCAGACGCGTCATGAAGAAGGTTGGCCCCAGCCCCAGCATCGACCAGGTGACGAGGGCTCCCCCCATGAGCCCGGCGACAGTGGCGACGAAGGTCAGCAGGGGGATGGTCAGGAGCAGGGCGGCGACCCGTGGGAAGACCAAGGCCTCGAAGGGATCGACGCCCATGACCCTCATGGCGTCGACCTCCTGGGTCATTCTCATGGAGCCGATCTCGGCGGCGAAGGCCGATGCGGATCGACCGGCAAGAAGCACGGCGGTGATGACAATGCCGAACTCGCGGGTCACGGCTATGCCGATTAGCTCCACCGCAAAGACCTCGGCGCCGAACTGCCTGAGGGTGTTCACCCCCAGGAGGCCAACGACGGCGCCGATGAAGAATGTGGTCACGGTGACGATGGGCAGGGCGTCCAGGCCGGCCCGCTCGGCCAGAGAGAAGCAGGGCGCCCACCGGATGCGGCGGGGGTCAGACAGCAACCGCCCGGTCACAACCATCAGCCTTCCGGCAAAGGCCAGGGTTCCGTAGGTCTCGTCAACGACACCGGCGACTCCCTTGCCGATGCGCTCAAGGAAGGTGCGGATCGAACTCTTCGGGGGAGTCTTGCGCAGGCGCGATGCGTCCGCCTCGGCCACCATGGCGAGCAGGCGCGAGTGATCCGGGTGGGCCTTGACGCGTTCCAGTTCAGGCTGGGGGCCGAGGGCTCTCAGGACGGCCCAGGCGCCCGCCACATCCATCCTTCGGACATCCGTCAGATCGAGGGCCGAGGCGGGGATGTCCTGGACGGACGAGATGAATGCATCCGCTATGGCCTGCACCGGAGAGCCGCACCAGTCTCCGGCCAACCGGAAAGCGCCCGGTTCTTCGGGGTCGGGCTGACGGAATGTCGGGGTCACGCTCATCAACCTATCCCGCGATGCGGCCACTCTCAGGTAACCTCGATCGCCGGGTTAGACTAGTCCGGCTTGATCCCTATTCGCAAAGCCGTTGTTTCGCATCAGGGGTTACGCAAGGCCGATCTCCCGAAGGCGCTGGGACAGGAATTCTCCTGCGGTGATGTCCGGTTCCGGGGGGCGAAGATGACGACAGGAGGGAAGCGCGGCCAGGGAAAGGTCGGAGTGAGGGTGAAGAAAGAAGGGCATCGAGTAACGGCTGATGTTCGGACCCTCAGGGTTCACAACCCTGTGGGTTGTCGCCGGGATCACTCCGTTCGTCAGACGCGCCAGCATGTCCCCGGAATCGACGATCAGTTTTCCGGGCTCCGTCTCGACAGCGACCCAGCTTCCATCCCGATCACGCAGCTGGAGCCCGGCGCCCCGGGCGGCGACCAGGATGGTGAGGAAGTTGATGTCCTCATGCGCCGCGGAGCGGACAGCTCCCGGCGGGGCGTCCGACGGGACGGGGGGATAGTGCAGGAGCCGAAGGATGGAAGGCCCGAAGCGCACGCGTGAGTCGAACCAGTCCTCCGGAAGGTCCAGCGAGGGCGCCAGGGCGGACAGAAGCAGCTGTCCTGTCCGGTCGAGCCCCTCATAGAGCGCCTGGAATGTGTCCTGGAAGCCGGGGGGTGTCGCGGGCCAGACATTGGGGGGGAGGGGTTCCACCTCCAGGGCCTCAGGGGTCGGCTCCCGGCCGATCTGCCAGAATTCCTTCAGGTCCGGGGCGTGACTGTCGCGCGCGTGCTCCGCACCGAACGGCGTGTAGCCCCGAAGTCCGCCGGCCAGGGCGCGCTTGTCCGTCTCGGGCTGGTCGAAGAGGGCGGCCGAGAGGGCGTAGGCCCGGTCCAGCAGCCCAACAGGCACGTCATGATCGGAGAGGATGACGAACCCCCAGCGCCTGAGGCTGGCGAACAGGGAGTTCTGGAATCTGGCGCGCGTAGCTGGATCGCCGCCGGTGAAATCCGAAAGTCTCAGTTCGGGAACGCTCCCGCTCATGGTCGGTCTCCCGCAATCAGGGCGTCTACCTCCCCGCGCCGCGGGCTGGCCGGCTGGGCTCCGGGTCGGGTGGTGGATAGGGCGGCCGCCGCACAGGCGAAGTCCAGGGCCTCGCCGTCCTGCTGACCTTCCAGCAGGGCCAGCATCAGGGCGGCCGTGAAGACATCACCGGCCCCGGTGGCGTCGACGACCTGGACCCCCGGCGGGCGGGCCTCGGCTGTCATCCGGCCCTGCCGGTAGAGTCGTGCGCCCCTGGCGCCGAAGGTGATGGCCAGAGCGCCGCGGATGTCGTCCGCCCGGGTCCCCAGGGCCCCGGCCTCGAGCTCGTTCACCACCACCAGGTCCGCCCGTGCAAGGCAACGGGCGGGGAGGGGAGAAAACGGGGCGAGGTTCAGGGCGATGAAACCCCGCGCCCGCGCCACGGCGGCCTCGACAACTTCCAACGGGGTCTCCAGCTGGCAGAGGAGAGCCTCCGTGATCAGGGCGGGAAGGTCGGCGGGCGTCATCCGGGCGTTTGCGCCCGAGGCGACGAGGATCTGGTTCTCCCCGCCCGGATCCACCCCGATGAGGGCCACGCCCGTTGTCTCGCCCTGCAGCCGCACGACGCCCGAAAGGTCGACCCCCTCGGCCGAGAGAAGCGCCAGGGCTTCATCGGCAAAGGCGTCTTGCCCGGTCCGCGCCCAAAGCCGCACCCTGGCCCCGAGGCGCGCGAGCGCCAAGGCCTGGTTGGCCCCCTTCCCTCCGGGATGCCTCTGGAGTTTTGCGCCGATCACGGTCTCTCCGGGCCGGGGCAGGGAGGGGGCGCTGGCCACGATGTCGAGGTTCACGGATCCGAGGACCAGGATGGAGGGGCCGTTCATCCGTAGCGCTCCAGAAGGGCTTCGATCCGTGCGAAGGCGGCGTCGGAGTCCGCGCTTGTCGCCCAGCGCGCGTTGGCGGGGAGCCGCTCGCTGGTTCGGAACTCCACGGCTGTGTGGCCGAGGGTCAGGGGGGACTCGGTTTCGACAGCGAGGTGACACGGCCGGAGGGTGAAGATCTCCGGGGCGAGCAGCCAAAGGATCACGCAGGGATCGTGCAGGGGCGGGGGTCCGCCGGTTCCCAGCTCGGCCTCTGTCCGGGCGCTGAAGGCCAGCAGCTGGCGTACGGCGTGCGACTGCGGACTGCGGAGCCGGGCGATCCGATCGCGCCTCGCCTCGGTCGCGGCGACCTGGTGAGTGACATCAAGACCGAGGAGGACAAGGTCCAGCCCCGCCCGGACCACGATGTCGGCCGCGTGAGGATCGGCGTGAATGTTGTACTCCGCCGAGGCGGTGATGTTGCCGCCTTCCCGGCGTGCGCCCCCCATGGCCACCACCTGGCGGATGCGCGGGACGACGTCCGGGGCGCGGCGGATCGCCTCCGCGAGGTTGGTCATGGGTCCAGTGACTGCGATCGTCACCTCACCAGGGGGGCGGTCCCTGAGGACGGAGATCAGGTAGTCCACCGCAGGCCGGATCTCGGGACCCTGCGTCGGGACGCCCGCCGGCAGGTCGCCCAGGCCGCTGGCGCCATGGAAGTGGTCAGCCGCGACGGGAGGGCGGACAAGCGGCCGATCCTGGCCGGCGAAGACAGGGATGTCTGGCCGTCCCGCCAATTCCCGGATGAGGCAGGCGTTGCGGGCGGTAAGGTCGCCCCCGACATTGCCCGCCACCGTGGTGATGGCGAGCAGGTCAAGGGCCTCCGGCGCGGCGAGGGCGAGCAGCAGTGCGACGGCGTCGTCGACCCCAGGGTCGCAGTCGAGGATCAGGGGCAGGCCGGGCATGGCTCAGCTTTCCCCGTTTCGTCCCCTGACGGCAAGTCGCCGGAGCAGCCCGCCTGCTGCGTCAGTTATCCCAGAGAATGTACTCATCCCCGGCCTTCTGAGGACGTCCCGAGGGGTGATCGATGAAGACGGGCCCCTGGAGCAGGGAAGGCCACAGCGGCTTGACGCTCCGGGCGTCCTGCTGGGCGAGGAGGGCCAGCATGGCCTTGACCCGCTCGGGCTCCTGGGCCGAGAGGTCGGTCTTCTCGTAGGGATCAACAGCCAGGTTGTGCAGCCAGACCTTGGACCGGGCCTCGTTGCTCTGCAGCTTCCAGTCCCCGTCGCGCACCGCCTTGTACTGACCCGAGCGCCAGAACAGCACCTGGTGGGGTCGCCCGTCCTTCGCGCCCGTGACGTAGGGGAGGAGGTTCACCCCATCGATCTCACGATCGGCGGGGAGAGGCGCCCCGGCGGCTCCGGCGATGGTCGAGAAGATGTCCACATGGGTGACGGGAGCCGCAAAACGCTGCCCCGACGGCATCCCGCCGGGCCATTTCATGTAGAACGGCGTGCGGATCCCGCCTTCGAAGAAGGTCGACTTCCACCCCCGGAGCGGCTTGTTGATGTCTTCAAGGCCGATATAGCCCGCACCGCCGTTATCGCTGCTGAAGATGATCAGGGTGTCCTTCTCGAGCCCCTCCCGGCGAAGGGTCTCCAGGAGTTTCCCGACATTGCGGTCAAGATTCCGGACCATGGCGGCATAGACGCGCAGCCGGTGATCCTGGATCTGGGGCAGGGCGTCGTAGTCCTCCCGCGTCGCCTGCAGCGGCGTGTGGATCGCATTGGGCGAGAAGTACATGAAGAAGGGCCGGTTCCGGTTCGCCCGGATCGCCTTGACCGCCTCGTCGGTGAGGTAGTCGGTCATGTAGCCCTTCGGCGCAAACATCTCCGAGCCGTTGAACTGGACCATGTAGGGCAGGTTCGGCCACAGGAACCGGTCGATCGGGTCCCAGGGCTGCTTGGCGTTGACAACGGTCTTGTCATTGACCGGCAGGAAGAGCGAGGCCCCGGCCATGAATCCAAGGCTCTCGTCAAAACCCCGGTCCTCGGGCCGGGCGCCCGGTTTCGCTCCCAGGTGCCACTTTCCGAAGTGCAGGGTGTGGTACCCCTGCTTCTGCAGCAGCTCCGGCACCATGATCTCGCTCGCCGGCACGGCCAGCGCCTCCATAGGCGGCACGTCCTTGACGCGATCCCCGAAGAAGCGCGGCTTCACGATGCTGCCGGGTTCGGCCTCGGTGCCCACCATGCGCTGAAAGGCGACCGGCGCCGGGGTGAACTCGAATCCAAATCGGGTGGCGTACCGCCCCGTCATCAGGGACGCCCGGGACGGCGCGCAGGTGGCGTTTCCGGCATACCCATTCTCGAAAATCACCCCCTCACGCCCGAGGGAGTCCATGTTGGGCGTCGGAACGACGCCGCCGGCGACTCCTCCGTTCAGCGTCAGGTCGTTGAACCCCATGTCGTCGACCAGGATCAGAATGACATTGGGTTGTCGTCGCGCCGGGGGCGGATCCGCCGGCCCTTCCAGCCAGGTGACAGGCCGGTTCGGGGCGACGTCCGGGAGCCTCGACTGGGCGATGAAGCTCAGGATCGCGAAACGATTGCTCCAGGCCAGGGCGCCAAGCCCCACAAGAACCAGGGAAACAAGGGCGAGGACCTTGATGATCTTCATTGCTGCGCCTCCTCAGGCGGTCTTCCGGGGTGTGAGTCCCTGTTGCTCCAGACGCCAGCGGAAGGTGTCCATCCGGTCCTGGCCGAAGAAGGGTTCGTTATTGAAGACCATCATCGGGACGCCGTAGTGCCCACCGTCGCGCTGTGCGACCTGATTGTCCTCGATCACGGCATGGAGGCGTCCGGCCTCGGTCTCGACCCGGGCGAACAGCTCCTCGGGGTCGAGTCCGGCCCGGCGGGTCGCCGCGGCGAGGTGGTCGCCCTCGTGCCAGTTATCGACGTCGCCGCTCCAGATGAGCGCGCTGACCTCCTTCAGGAAGGGCAGGCCGCGCCCTGCCTCGGCCGCCAGCACTCCGAGGCGGGTCAACCGGTGAATGTAGGGCTGTTCCGCGGGGTAGGTTCCGGTCGCCATGTCCATGTAAACGGGATCAGGACGCGGCCAGCGGTAGGGCATGCCCAGACGCTCAGCCTCCCGCCGGGTGTCCAGCATCAGGTACGAGAACCAGAGAGGGTCACGGCCCTCGAAGAAGACCGGCGTCCGGACGGCGAGGGGATAGACCGGACGAACCCTGCAGCGCACATCGTAGTCTGTCTCCAGCGACAGCAGGCGGGGTGTCACGAGGTAGGAATAGGGCGAGCGGAAGGACCAGTAGAGGTCATACTCAAGCGTCATGCGCGGGCTCCGGGACGGAATTTGGCGAGTCGGCCCGCCCTGGCATAGGCTGGCCGGCGGGAACCTTTGAAGGGGAGGGGTTGATGCTGGCCTTGAGGATTGTACTGGGAGCCCTCGGGCTTCTGTCATTGATGGTGGCGGGCCGTGTCCTTGCGGATCCCTCCGCCGCCGCCATCCAGTTCGGGCTGGAGGTCAAGGGGGCGCTTGGGCAGGCGACCCTCAGGGCCGATGTCGCCGCCCTGTTCGCCGTGACCGGCGGCCTTTCCGTCTTTGCCGCACTCAAGGGGGACGGGCGCTTTCTGCTGGGACCTGTCTGCCTGATCGGGGCGGCGCTCGCGGGGCGACTTCTGAACCTTGCTGCGGCGGGGTTCACCGTCGAACAGGTCGCTCCCATCCTGACCGAGGTGGTGGTCCTGGCGGTCCTGCTCGCGGGTTTCCGGAGCCTTCGCCCCGTCTCGGCGCCCGCTTCATCGGCCTGAATCCTGAGACGAGGGATGTCGCCCGGCCGTTGCAGGCGTCCGGCCCGGTCGGCCGTGCACTCTCGTTCATTCCCCCTCATGGAGGGAGATTGAAATATCGGCACTCGGAGTGCAACTATTTTACCGTCCGACTATTGCTGTTGCTGCTGCTGCCGCTCCAGCAGGGAGGACCCGCTCCCGGGACGCCGGCGGCCGCCGCCGCGGGCGAAGCTGGGGCTGGCGAGGCGCATGAACTCGGGCTCCCCCGCCGTCGGCCGGGCGCGCCGGACATTCACCCCAACGGCCAGTTGGCTCTCGGCCTCACCCTTGTAGACCCCTCGTGACGGAGGCACGTCCGAATAGTCGCGGCCTATCGCCGCCGAGACGTGCCTTTCTCCGCCAAGGGTGTTGTTGGTCGGGTCGAAGCCGATCCAGCGAGTCGAAGGCAGAAACACCTCCAGCCATGCATGGGATGCGTCGGGGTCCGAGCGGTCTCCACCCTCGCGGTCGGTGAAGAGGTAGCCCGAGACGTAGCGCGCCGGTATTCCCCAGCTGCGGCAAAGGGTGATCATGATGTGGGCGAAGTCCTGGCAGACACCCCTTCGGGCCGACAGGGCGAGGTCTATCGGGCTCTCTGCGTCCGTCACCCCGGGCTCGTAGTCGAATGCGTCATAGATGGTCTCCGCGAGGCGGCGCACCGCCGTGAGCGGGTCGCTGTCCCGCAGACGGTCCAGCGCGCGCTCTACGGAGAAGGCGCGGAGGGCGTCAGTCTCGACACAGAAGCCCTGCAACCGGAGGAAATCGAAGTTCTCGCCCAGAACCCGGTCACTCCTCAGCCTGTCCCACTCGCCAAGATCCAGGGCCGCTGGCAGGGGTTCGGGCGCACTGGTCTCGACGATCGAGCGTGCGGTGATGGTCAGCTGGTCATGCGGATGGGGCACATCGAAGTGATAGACCGCGTTTCCGAAGGGATCGGCGTACGAGAACACCTGGGCGGCGGGATCGAGGTCGAGCTCGAAGCTCGCCAGCCGCTGCCTCGGCGTCTTCTGAGGTTGCATCCAGACCTCCATCACGCTCTCCCGGACAGGGGCGGCGTAATGGTAGCGGGTGACGTGTCTGACCTCGAGAAGCATGGGCGATCCTATGCGGGGAGGCGCATTTCAAGGGAGTAGGCGACGAAGTTCTCGTAGATCCCTGCGTGGAGGCGTGCACACTCCTCCAGAACGGTCGCAACGAGGAGGTCTGAGTCCTCGGCCGTGAGGGTCTCGGCCTCGGCGTACTGAAACCGGGCCTTCAACCTGCCCGCAAGTCGCTCTGGACCCGCTGCGCCGCCGAGGTCCACGTTCCTGCCGACCCCTGAAAGATGCTCCTCGATGCGTGCGGTGGTGAATCTCAGCGACCGTGGAAAGTCTTCGTCGAACATCAGGAACTGGCGAATGAGCCGAGGCTGGATATCGGCCGTGTGCTTGCGCAGATAGGGCTCAAGGGCGCAGCTCATCCTCAGGAGGGCGGTCATGGCCGCGTGTTCCGTGACCGGCCGGCCGAGGCTCCGGCCGAACCCGGCCTGAAGGAGCCGGCCCGTCAGTTGGGCCCGCTCGATGAACACCCCGAGCTGGAGGAAGCCCCAGCCCTCGCCGTGGCTCATCGTGGCGTCCGCCGCGCCCTTGAAGAGATGCAGATCGGCGATGATGTCGTGGAGAAACTGCGAAGGGGCGTCCGAGAACTCCCGGGGTGCGGCAGGCCCTGTGACCCGGAGATAGATGAGGTTCAGCCTTTCCCAGGTCTCTGTGGTGAGCTGGTCACGAACCTGTCGCGCATTCTCCCGGGCCCGGGCGAGGGCGGCCGTGACCGAGTCGCCCTCCTCGCTGTCCATTGTGATCGCCACGGCTGCGTCCCAGGGTGAGACCTCGAACCGGGGATCTCCGTCCGAGATTGCGGAGACCACCATGCGCGCCACCTGGCCAGAGCTCTCTGTCCTGTCGAGTGTGGAGTTCAGGAGCACATCCGCGAGGCGGCACATGTGCTCTGCGCGCTCCACGTATCGACCGATCCAGTAGAGGCTGTCTGCGACCCGGGCGAGCATCATGGTGCGTGGTCCCCCTGTTCGCCGGCGCCCAGCACCCAGGTGTCCTTTGAGCCGCCGCCCTGACTGGAGTTCACGACAAGCGATCCCTTGCGCAGGGCGACGCGGGTGAGCGCGCCGGGGGTGACGCGGATCTTGTCCCCGGAAAGGATGAAGGGCCTGAGATCGACGTGCCGCGGATCGACGGCTCCATCGATCAGGCAAGGGGCTGTCGACAGCTGAATGGTCGGCTGGGCGATGTAGTTGTCAGGATTGGCGCTGAGGGCCTCTGCGAAGCTCTCACGCTCCGCCCGGCTGGCGTGAGGCCCCACCAGCATGCCATAGCCGCCCGAAGCGCCCACCGCCTTGACGACAAGCTTGTCGAGGTTGGCCAGTACGTGGGAGAGCTGGGAGGGCTCGCGGCACAGATAGGTCTCGATGTTCGGGAGAATGGCGTCCTCACCGAGGTAGTAGCTGATGATCTCGGGCACGTAGGCGTAGACGGCCTTGTCGTCCGCCACACCGGTTCCGGGTGCATTGCAGATCACGACGTTTCCGCCGCGGTAGGCGTTGAAGAGGCCCGCTACGCCAAGGCTGGAGTCCCGGCGGAAGGTGAGGGGGTCGATGAAGTCGTCATCGACCCTGCGGTAGATGACGTCCACGCGCCTGAGCCCGGTGGTGGTCCGCATGTAGACCATGTTGTCATGCGTCACGAGGTCTCGCCCCTCAACGAGGGGAACCCCCATCAGGCGGGCCAGGTAGGCATGCTCGAAGTAGGCGGAGTTGTAGACGCCGGGGGTAAGCACCACGACCTGGGGGTTCGGACGCCAGTCCGCAGCCATGCTTCTGAGGGTCGAGAGAAGGAGGTCGGGATACTGTTCGATCCGGCGCACTCCCGCCAGCCGGAACGAGCCGGGGAAGGTCCGCTTCGCCGCCTCCCGATTCGCCAGCATGTAGGAGACGCCCGACGGAACTCGCAGGTTGTCCTCCAGGACTGCGAAGCCGCCATCCGGTTTCCGGATCAGATCGCTCCCGCAGACGTTGGCGTAAGCCTGGTGAGGCACGAAGAGATCCTGCATTTCACGCCGGTAGGACGGCGCCCCCAGAACCAGTTCACGGGGGACCACGCCATCCATCAGGATCTTCTGGTCGCTGTAGACGTCCGCCAGGAACATGTTGAGCGCCCGGAGGCGCTGGACAAGGCCTGCCTCGATGGTGGCCCACTCCTCGGCCGGAATGATCCGCGGCAAGAGGTCGGTCGGAATGATCCTCTCGGTGGAGCTTTCCGCGCCATAGACCGTGAAGGTGATGCCCTGAAGCAGAAAGAACCGCTCGAGAAGCCTCTGCCGTTCGGCAAGATCCTCGTCTGAGAGGCTCGCGACCCGTCGCGCGAGGGCGGCGTAATGCGGACGCACCTCGCCGGAAGGGTCGACCATCTCATCATACGGCGCTTCTGCATGCACAGTTGCGCCGGCGCCCTGCATTGCGTCGGCCAAAGCGTATCTCACCCGGTGCTCCCATCCGTTCGGATACGGAAGGCAGGAGCCTGAAAAACCAGGTCTCTGAATAGAGCGTGGACTGAAGTTTGGCGACAGTCCCTCGCGGAGGCGCCTGAATAATGAGCGCCTGCACGGCCAATGAGCGGAATCGACGTCATGTCGGTGGGTGACATCCTCGGCGGCGGCGGGGTATCTCAGGCCGACGAGCGGAGGCGGACCTTGAAGGGATGGCGACTGTTCCTGGCGGGCCTTGCCGGTCCCCTCCTCCTTTCGGGGCCGTTCGCCCATGCGGAGCCGAGGCTGCGGGCAGAGATCCGTGGTGACCTCCCGGCCGACCTCAGAACCCGCATCGAGGCCGCCGTCGGGGCAATCGACCGACCGGCCCGGAACCGTTTTGACGCCCGGCAGAGGGCTAACGTGGCCGCTGACGAAGCGGCGGCGGTGCTGCGGTCCGAGGGGTACTACGACTTCCGGGTCCGCCCCAATGTCTCGGAAGGCGCCGATGCAGAGCCCTTTGTCGAGGTCGAGATCGGTCCACGGTTCCGAATTGCCAGGCCACAGATCGAGTGGATCGATCCCGCGCCGCCGGAGTCGCTCCAGGTCATGGCGATGGGGGAGGCGAAGATCGAGCCCGGGAGCCCGGCGCGCGCCCTTGACGTCGTGTCTGCGGAGGCCCGGATTCTCTCGGTGGTCCAGCAGGAGGGTTACGCCGACGCCTTCATCGGGCCCCGGGACGTGATTGTCGACCATGCAGACCATACCCTCAGGCCCACCTTCCGCATCAGCGCGGGCCTGCCGGTCCGGCTGGACGCACCGCGGCTGGAGGCCGCCGGCCGCACCAGGCCTGATTGGCTTTCGGATCTGTCGCCCTGGGTTTCCGGGGCTCCCTACGATCCGGCCGCCGTCGCGGAGCTGGAGAGGAGCCTTGTCGAGACCGGGGTTTTTGATCAGGTCTCCGTGAACCTCGCGCCCCTGGAGAACGCCCCCGAGGGCGGGTTGCGACCCGTTCTCGTCTCGCTTTCGGACAAGCGGCCTCATCGGCTTGAGACCGGGGCCAGCTACTCCAGCAGCGAGGGGGTCGGCGCCGACCTGAGATGGACCCACTTCAACAGCTTCGGCCTCGCCGACACGGGGGCGGTCTTCGGCCGGGCTTCGACCGTGGACAGCCGTCTCGGCGTCGAGTTGACCCTGCCGCACTGGAGACGGCTGCGGCAGGCCTTGACCGGGTACGCCGCGGTCTTCAACCGGGAGACATCCGCCTTCGACGAGACCGGGCTTGAAGTCAGGGCGGACATTGAACGAAAGCGGTCAGAGGTTGCGTTTCTGACCCTGGGCGGGGCCCTTGAGTACACCCAGACCCGCGAGAAGGCTGTGGGCGCCGCCGCCTTGATCCGGCGTGAACAGGTCGTGGGCTCCCTGCTCGGGGCCGTGGCCCTGGACCAGACGGATGACGTGCTTGATCCGCGGGCCGGCTGGAGGGTCGACCTTCGGGCCGAGCCGACCCTGGTGACCGGGTCCGTCATCCTGAGCTATGTGAAGGCTTCCGCGCAGGGTTCCGCCTATGTCCCCCTTGCCCCGACGCGTCGCACGGTCCTTGCCGGACGGATCAAGGCCGGGTCGATCCTGGGCGGCACAATCTCCGGTGTCCCTGCGTCCCGGCGGTTCTATGCAGGAGGCGGCGGATCGGTCAGAGGCTATGTCTTCCAGGGGATCGGGCCACATCTTGCGGACAACACCCCGCTGGGGGGTCTCTCGGTGGTCGAGTTTTCGGGAGAGGTGCGGCACAGGCTGTCCGATCAGTGGGGGGTGGTGGCCTTCCTCGACGGCGGCTCCGTTGGCTTGGCCCAGGAGCCGCGGTTCGAGGATCTCGACCTGGGCGTCGGCCTGGGCGTCCGGTTCAATCCCGGGTTCGGCCCTATTCGCTTTGACCTCGCGGTCCCGCTGAACCGTCGATCCGACGATCCTGGGTATCAGATCTATGTCAGCATCGGGCAAAGCTTTTGAAGCCGCCTGAGACCTCTGGCTCCGTGAAGGGGCCCGGTTGGTGGGCCCCGAGGATCGGCCTGGCGGTCCTTGGGGGTGTCTGTCTTCTCGTGGCGTTTTCCCTGATCGCGGCGCCAGTCTTCCTTCGCAGTCCATCCGGTTTGAAGGCGATCGAATCCCTCGCGGACGGGCTCCCGGCGGGCCGGCTTGGACATCTTGTGGTCGAAGGGGTGTCCGGCGACCCTCTCAGGGAGCTTTCGGTCCGCCGGGTCGCCCTCAGGGATAGCCAGGGCGTCTGGCTCGAGGCCCGCAGCCTGAAGGTGGACTGGGACCCGTCGAGGCTTCTCTCGCGGACTGTTGAGATCCGGAGCGCATCAGCCACGCTCATCAGGGTCCTTCGGGCGCCCGTTCTCAGGGCTCCCCAGCCGGAACAGAGCCTGCCGGTGACCGTCAGCATCGGCCGCTTTGGAGCGGTGATCGAGAGTGAGCCCGCCGCGACCGCGCGCCGCGGCGCCTTCCGAGTGAACGGGGCTCTCCAGTTGCGGCGGGATGACGGGGGACTCTCCCTACGGCTCGACGCGGACAGTCTTCTCGCGTCCGGCGACCACCTTGATTTCGCCGTTGAACTCGGGCCGGATCGGCCTCTCGCCCTGAGGGCGTCGGCTCTCGAGGCGCAGGGCGGCGCCATCGCCGGTGCGCTGGGCCTGCCATCCCGCGACCCGTTCCGGCTGACCCTGATCGCTGACGGTGCAGTCGCGCGCGGGCGGGTGGAGGCGGAGCTGTCCTCCGGAAGTCTGAGGCCGGTCTTCATCAAGGGCGGCTGGACCCCCGAGGATGGCCATCTGTCAGGAGAGGTGGACCTGTCCGCCTCAACCTTGACCCGACCGCTTTCGGAACGGATCGGCGAGGTGCTGAAGCTGAAGGGTCAGGCGAAGGGGCTTCGGGATGATCCTGGGAGGTATGAGGGCCGGCTCTCGCTCTCGACCGAGGCGGCGGAGCTTTCTCTCGCGGGACAGGTGGATATCGAGGGGCGTCGAACGGGTCCCGAGGGTCTGGTGCTTGAGGGCTCGGCGCCCTCTCTGGGCCGGATCGCAGGGGTGGGCGAAGGCGGCGCCTTCAGGATCAACGGACGTCTCGAAGGGAAGGCCGACGACTGGGGCTTTGAAGGCCGGGCCGGGATCTCCGGGTATAGCGCGATGGACTACAGTCTCGGCAATCTCGCCGGACCCCTGAAGCTCGCCCTGCGCAATGAACGCCTTGATCTGGACCTTTCGGCCAGGGGCGTAGGGGGGCGCGGTTCGGGTCTCCTGCCCGCCCTGCTCGGACCGGGGCCCGTCATGGAACTGAAGGCCTCACGACTTGCCGACGGCGCCCTCCTCATCGAGGACCTGAAGGCCGAGGGGGCCGGCTTCCGCGTTACCGGAGCTGGATCGCGAGGGCTCCTCGGCGGCCTGTCCTTCTCGGGAACCGCATCGATAAGCCGACTCGACCTGGGTCTGCCTGGGGCGAGGGGGCGACTGACGGGACAATGGCGCGCGCGGTCAGAGTCTTCCCAGGCGCCTTGGAATGTCGCGTTCGAGGCCCGGGGCGAGGGCCTGCGCACCGGTCAGGAGGAGGTTGATCGTCTGCTGGGCGGCCGTCCATCCGTCGACGCGCGCTTCAGGCTCAAAGGGGAAGAGGTCCAGGTTGAAAACCTTGACCTTGTCGGCGCCTCGGTCCGGGCTTCGGCCAAGGGGGGCGTCCTCGCGGCGGGCAGGACCGACCTTGGCTTTGAGTGGTCGGCTTCGGGTCCGTTCCAGGCAGGCCCCGTCGAAGTCGCCGGAAAGGCGTCGGGAACAGGCCGCATCACTGGTCCGCTGGCCTCTCCGCAGGTGCAGATGGGCGCGGGCTTTGACATGATCGAGCTTCCGGGCCTGCAGCTGACGGCTGCCCGGCTTGAGCTGAACTGGACCCCGGACGGAGGTTCGGCGGAGGTCCGCGCGGCAAGCCGCTATGGCCCGGCCATGGCCGCCGCCGAGTTCGCGTTTCCAGGCGGGAACCTTGCATTGCGCAACCTCCGCGTCGACGGTGGAGGGGTGAGGGTAGGAGGCGAGGCGATCCTGGCTGGCGGGGATGCATCGCGCGCGGACCTGACGATCGAGGTGACCCGGGGCGCCCTGCTGTCCGAGGGCTCCGTCAAGGGGGCGCTTCGCATAGAGGAGCGCGCCCGCTCGGGGCTCTGGCTTGACGCTGACCTTGTGGCCAGGAACGCCCTGTCGCCCGGGGAAACCGTCTCCATCGCCGAAGGGCGGTTCCGGGCCGAGGGGCCCCTGGACCGTCTGACCTATGACGTCAATGCGCGGGGCGAGACCCAGGGCGGGGACTGGCGGTTGGACGGGACGGGCCTCGCCACCGGCGCCGGGTCGGTCGTGCGGATTGGCTTCGATGGCTCCGCCGAGGCGGCGGGACGGGAGGTGCGGACCAAAGAGACCGCACGCATCGATCTGGAGGGGTCTTCCCGGAGCGGCAGGTTGCGCCTTGCGCTGGAGCAGGGAGGCTTGGCTTCACTCGACTTCAGTCTTGGGCCGGAAGCCGCCGAGATTCTGGGTCGGGTGGATGACCTTCCTGCAGCCTTCCTGAACCCTGATCTCGCCGGGAAGCTCAATGTCGATTTCAGGATCCGGGGACAGGCCGGCCGGCTGGTCGGCGCGAGTTCCGGCCGGCTCTCGGACGTTCGGGCGAGGGACAGTGAGGTTGCGCTTGGGCTGAATGGGCGTTTCGCCGCAACCCTCTCTGACGAGGAGGTCCGGGTGCAGGCGGATCTGGGCAATGCGCAAGGCATGACCGCAACCTCTGAGGTCACCTTGCCGGTCAAGACCCGACTGTCGGATCTTCAGATCCTGCCGGATCGCGAGCGGCCCCTGCGGGGTGAGGTCCGGGCGAACGGCGAGATCAAGCCGCTTTGGGATCTCCTGGTCGGCGGAGAACAGTCGCTCAGCGGCGTGGTTCGCATGACCGGAGTCCTCGGAGGGACTCTGGCGGCGCCTCGTGCGCAGGGGGAGGCCGAGATCGAGAACGGCGCCTTCTCGGACGCCACGACGGGACTGGTCCTGAAGAACGTCATAGTGCGCTCGAGGCTTTCGGAGACCGAGATCCGGATTGACCGGGCCACAGGCGCCGATGGGCAGGGCGGCGTCCTGTCAGGCTCAGGCGTAATCGCCCTGCAGGAAGGGGCGGCCAGCTCGTTCCGTCTTGATCTCCTCAACTTCAGGGTGATCGACAACGAGCTCGCGACCGCTCTGGCCTCAGGACAGGCGTCGATGACGCGCGCTGCGGATGGCCGGGTCACCCTGAAAGGGGGCCTTACGATCAACAGGGCGGACGTCACCGCCTCGGCCCCGACCCCGACCGGGGTGACCCCTCTTGCCGTTACGGAAATCAACCGCCCTGTCCGTGTTGGCCGCGGGCCTGCGGTGCAGGACATAGGCCCCGCAGTGGCCCTCGACGTCACGCTGAAGGCGCCTCAGCAGGTGTATATCCGCGGGCAGGGCCTGGACCTTGAGATGTCGCTTGACGCCCGGGTCACCGGAACAACCGCGCGTCCCAGGCTTACCGGGCTGGCCAGGGTGATCAGGGGGTCTTACGCCTTCGCCGACAAGCGCTTCGAAATCGACCCGTCCGGGGTGGTCTACCTGTCGCAGGATCCCGCCCGGATCCGGCTTGACCTCGCTGCGGTCCGGGCCGATCCGGCCCTCACGGCGACAGTCCGGATCCGAGGCACGGCGGTACGGCCTGAAGTCACGCTGACATCCACCCCTGCACTGCCGACGGACGAGATCTTCTCGCAGATCCTGTTCGGGCGTTCGGCCTCCCAGCTGTCCCCGCTGGAGACCGCCCAGCTTGCGTCCGCCGTAGCGTCCATGGCCGGCGGCGGCGCTCTCGACGTCATCGGGAATCTGAGAGGCCTTGCCGGGCTCGACCGGCTGACCTTTGCGGGCGGGACGGACGAAGATGGCGTCCAGGTATCCGGTGGCAAATACCTGACGGATAACGTGCTGTTGATCGTGACAGGCGGTGGGCGCGAGGGAGGTTCGGCCCAGGTCGAGTGGAATGTCAGCCGCTCGCTGAGTCTGATCTCGAAGCTCTCGGGGCAGGGAGGGAACACCCTGTCCGTCCGTTGGCGGAGGGATTACTGAGCCCGAAGCTCAGTTGCTGATCCGGGGTCGCAGACGGTAACGGCCGGGTTCGAAGGACTCGAAGAGTTCGGGCGCTTGCGGGTGTCCGACCGGTTCGCCGGTCTCGTCCGCCAGAAGGTTCTGCTCTGAGACATACGCCAGGTATGCGCTGTCCTCGTTCTCCGCCAGCAGGTGGTAGAACGGCTGATCCTTCCGCGGGCGTACATGCTCGGGGATGGACAACCACCACTCCTCGGTATTGTTGAAGGTGGGGTCGACGTCGAAGATCACGCCCCTGAAGGGATAAATCCGGTGCCGGACAACGTCGCCGATTGCGAACTTCGCCTCCCTGACGATCGCGGGATCGGGCTCGCCGGCGGGGCCGGCCGATCTCAGAATGTTCATCACAGCACGCTCCGGGCAACGAGAGCCACACCCCATACCTAATTCAATCGCCGAAGGTCGCAAGACGCCTTCCGGCGCCTTCGGGTCTCGGATAGGCTGCACGAAGAGTGGCGGGACGGCTTGTCCCGCACGTCTGGGACCGGGTTCCATGTCAGAGGCGCCAGGCGCCACCGGCGCCATGCAGGACGGTCGTGAGAAGAGCGGGGTGAAGGAGGGTAGGGTTCTCTACGGCGCCCTCGACCTCGGAACGAACAACTGCCGTCTTCTGATCGCTGCGCCCTCCGGCAGGGGTTTCCGCGTGGTTGACGCCTACTCCCGGATCGTGCGGCTTGGCGAGGGGCTCTCCCAGTCCGGCCGGCTCTCGGACGCCGCCATGGAGCGGGCCCTTGCGGCGCTGCGGGTCAGCGCCGAGAAGGTCCGGAGACGGGGGGTGACCCGCTTCAAGGCGATCGCCACGCAGGCCTGTCGATCTGCAGCGAACGGCGCCGAATTCATTGAACGGGTGGCCGCCGAGACCGGCCTGAGGCTGGAGGTGATCTCGCCGAAGGAAGAGGCGAGGCTATCTGTGGCGGGCTGCGTCAATCTGCTGGATCGGACGGCGGACGCCGCCCTGGTTGTGGACGTGGGCGGCGGCTCCACAGAGTTGTCCTGGATCGATCTTTCCGCAGGACCCGGACCAAGGGGCGGCCAGGCGCCGATACGGGCCTGGTGTTCCATCCCTCTTGGGGTCGTGACCCTCGCAGAGGAATTTCCGGAGGGAAACGGCGAACCTGAGTTGTGGTTCCGGGAGATGGTGGATGCCTTCCGGCGGCGCCTTGAGGGGTTTGTCGGCGCCGAGGCCTTGCGTTCGACCTTTCTGTCGGGGCGCGCACACATTGTGGGGACCTCCGGGGCGATCACCAGTCTTGCCGGAATGCACCTTGACCTCCCCAGATATGACCGCAACCGCGTCGACGGCATCTGGATGACCCGGGCGGAGTGCGAGGCCGCTGCGGATCGTCTCATCTCCATGACCATGGCGGAACGGGCGGCGCAGCCCTGCATCGGTCCGGACCGCGCGGACCTGGTGCTCGCAGGCGCCGCTATTCTGCAGGCCGTTCAAGAGGTTTGGCCCTGCGACCGGGTCAGGGTGGCTGACCGTGGGCTGCGGGAAGGCATTCTCCTGACGATGATGACGCCCCGCAGGCGCAGAGGCGCGAGAATGCGCAAGGGGACCCGGCCCCATGCCTGATCCACCCCGCCGGCGTATGGTGCGCCCGCCCACCGGCGGGGCGGAGGAGGGACGGGTAAAGCCTGCCCGTCTCAAGACCGCCAAGATGAGAACGCCTTCCTCTCAGGCCTGGCTCTCCCGTCAGATCAATGATCCGTGGGCGGCCAAGGCGCGCGCTCACGGCTACCGCAGCCGGGCCGCATACAAGCTGATTGATATCGCGGACCGTTTCGGCCTTCTGAGACCGGGGCAGAGGATCATCGACCTCGGCGCCGCCCCCGGAGGCTGGACGCAGGTCGCCCTTGAGCGGGGCGTCACGCGGATCGCCGGGGTGGACCTCCTGCCGGTCGAGCCCCTGCCGCCCGCCATGTTTCTCCAGATGGACTTCACAGACCCCGCGTGCGGCGACCAGCTCGTCGAAGCGCTGGGAGGCGCGCCCGACCTCGTCGTGTCGGACATGGCGCCCAATACGGTGGGGCACCGGCGCACGGACCATCTCCGCATTGTGGGCCTGATCGATGCGGCTGTGGACTTTGCGGAGGCCGTCCTTCCGCCAGGCGGCGCCTTCGTCGCCAAGGCCTTCCAGGGCGGCGAGATCAGCGAGGTGATGACCCGCCTGAAGCGCAGCTTCGCCCAGGTCCGGAACGTCAAGCCGCCCGCCAGCCGGGCGGACTCCTCGGAGACCTATCTGGTGGCGACCGGATTCCGGGGGCGTACGCCGGGCGGCCTTGCGCAGGAGCCCCGCTAGCCCTTATACGCGGCTCGCAAAATGGAGAGTCTCATGGAGATTCGCGAAGGCCTTACCTTCGACGACGTTTTGCTCGAACCCGGCGCCTCCGAGGTCATGCCAGGGCAGGTAGACACCGTCACCCGGTTCACCCGCGAGATCAGCCTCAACATTCCCATCGTCTCTTCCGCGATGGACACGGTGACTGAGAGCCGGCTGGCCATCGCGATGGCCCAGGCCGGCGGAATGGGAATCCTGCACCGTAACCTGACCGTCGAGGAACAGGCCGACCAGGTGCGCGAGGTGAAGCGCTATGAAAGCGGCATGGTCATCAATCCGGTGACCATCCACCCTGAAACCACCCTGCGGGAAATCCGTGAGATCAAGGCGCGCCGAAAGATTTCGGGTTTTCCGGTGGTCGAGCCCGGGACCGGTCGCCTCGTCGGCATGCTGACCAATCGGGACGTGAGGTTCGAGAGCGGCGAGGAGGTCACCGCGCGTCAGCTGATGACCTCGGAGAACCTGATCACTGTTCGCGAGGGCTGCACTCAGGAGGAGGCGCGGACCCTCCTGCGGCGGCACAAGATCGAACGTCTCATCGTGGTGGATGACGACAACCGGGCGGTCGGGCTGATCACCGTCAAGGACATGGAAAAGGCCCAGGCTCACCCTTCCGCGGCCAAGGACCTTCACGGGCGCCTTCTGGTCGGTGCAGCCTCCACGGTCGGGGATGGCGGTCACGAGCGGTCCCTGGCCCTCGTCGAGGCCGGGGCCGACGTCGTGGTCATCGACACCGCTCACGGCCACAACGCCGACGTCATCCGCGCCGTTGCGCGCCTGCGCCGCGAGGCCAACCGCGTCCAGATCGTCGCCGGCAATGTCGCGACCTACGACGGGACTCGGGCGCTCATCGACGCCGGCGCGGACGCCGTGAAGGTGGGCATTGGTCCCGGGTCCATCTGCACGACGCGCATCGTCGCCGGTGTGGGCGTGCCCCAGCTGACGGCGATCGCCGACGCGGCGCGCGCCGCGCGGGACACCGGGGTTCCGGTCATCGCCGATGGCGGCATCAAGTACTCCGGGGATTTCGCCAAGGCCCTCGCCATGGGCGCCCAGGCGGCGATGATGGGTTCGGCCTTCGCCGGCACGGACGAGGCGCCGGGAGAGGTCTTCCTCTACCAGGGCCGATCCTACAAGGCCTATCGCGGCATGGGTTCCCTGGGCGCCATGGCGAACGGCTCGGCGGACCGCTACTTCCAGAAGGAGGTCTCGGCCCTCAAGCTGGTGCCTGAGGGCATCGAGGGGCAGGTCGCTTACAAGGGACCGATCTCCGCTGTACTTCACCAGATGGTGGGCGGCCTGAGGGCCGCCATGGGCTATGTCGGAGCCGCCGACATCCCGTCCTTCCAGGCCAAGGCGCGGTTCGTCCGGATCACCGGCGCGGGCCTGCGCGAGAGCCACGTTCACGACGTCATGATGACCCGTGAGGCCCCCAACTATACGAGCCCTGTCTGACATGGTCGCAGAACCTGAACTGCTTCTTCTCGGCGCCGCCATCGCGATCGGCCTGGTCCAGCTGATGTGGGCCGCAGCCGCGGCCCGCCGCCAGCAGGACCTCAAGTGGGCCGCCGGTGCGCGCGATGAGGCCATGCCCATCTCCGGCGTGGCTGCGAGGCTTGATCGCGCCTTCCGCAACTTCATGGAGACCTTCCCATTGTTCGCTGCGGCGGTTCTCGCCGTGGTGATCGCGGGCAAGACCGGGACCCTGAGCCTCTGGGGCGCCGCCCTGTACGTCGTCTGTCGGGCGGTCTATGCGCCGATTTATGCGTCGGGGACCTACATGGTCCGGAGCCTGGTCTGGACCCTCTCCCTGGTCGGCCTCGGCATGGTGGTCGCGGCGCTCTTCCTTGCGTGACGGCGGCCGCATCGAGGCGGCCATCCGCGTCCTGACGGTGATCGAGACGGCGCGGCGTCCGGCGAGGCTGGCCCTGAAGGCCTGGAGCGACAGCGCCCGCTACGCCGGCTCCGGAGACCGGGCCTTCGTGGCCGGACTGGTGCTGGACGCCCTGCGACGGCGTCGCTCCGCGGCATGGCGGATGGGTTCGGACAGTCCCCGCGGCGCGGTTCTTGGCGTCCTCGCCCTGCACTGGGCCTGGCCGATCGAGCGCATCGCTGCGGCCTTCGCCGAGACGCCTCACGGGCCCGGTGAACTCGACCGGGATGAGGCCGCCGGTCTCGTCGCCCCCCGGGATCCGGCCAACGCCCCCGACGCGGTCGCCGCAGACCTGCCGGACTGGCTGGCACCTGCCTTCGCGCGCGTGTTCGGCGACCGCCTCCGGACCGAGGCCGAGGCCCTGGCCCGGCGCGCGCCTGTGGACCTGCGGGTCAATACCCTGAAGAGTGACCCGGCCCGGGCGCTGAAGGCCGCCGGGCCCCTTGGCGCCCATCCTTTACCGGGCCTGCCCCTGGCCCTCAGAATCGATCCCCCGGTCGCCTCCGAGAGGGCCCCGTCTGTCGAGAGCCTTCCGGAGTTTGTGAAGGGCTGGATGGAGGTCCAGGACGCCGGCTCACAGATCGCCGCAGCCTGCGCCGGGGAGGTGAGGGGGCTCCAGGTCCTGGACCTCTGCGCGGGAGGCGGGGGAAAGACCCTGGCCCTGGCCGCCGCCATGGGATCGACCGGACAGGTCTACGCCTACGATTCCGACGCCCGGCGCCTTGCCGACACCGTGCGCCGGGCCGAGCGGGCCGGGGTGCGCAACCTGCAGGTCCGCACGCCCTTGCGCCCCGATCCCCTCAAGGACCTCGAAGGCCGGATGGACCTCGTCTTCATTGACGCCCCCTGCTCCGGGTCGGGCGCCTGGCGCCGGCACCCGGACACCAAGTGGCGGCTGACTCCCGAGGCCCTGGCGCGACGCCAGGCGGATCAGGATGCAGTCCTGGACGCCGGGGTCGCCTTTGTCCGTCCCGGCGGGCGGCTGGTCTATGTCACCTGCTCGGTCCTGGCCGAGGAGAACGAGGACCGGGTCGCCGCCTTCCTGGGCCGGCATCGGGATTTCCGCGTCCGTCCCGCCACGGATGACCCCCACTGGCTTCCCCGCCTGACGGCGGAGGGCTATCTCCGGCTGACCCCTGCGTCCTCGGACACCGACGGATTCTTCGTCGCCGTCCTGGCCCGGGCCGATGGAAGGACCCCCGAATGACCGCCGCCCCCGTGCATGAACGCGTTCTGATCGTCGACTTCGGCAGCCAGGTGACCCAGCTGATCGCCCGGCGGCTTCGCGAGAGCGGTGTCTATTGCGAAATCCATCCCTACGACCGCATCGAGCCCATGCTGGACGCCTTCGCGCCCAAGGCGGTGATCCTGTCCGGCGGCCCGGCCAGCGTGCACGAGGACGACAGCCCGTCGGTCACCTCCCGTGTCTTCGAGCTCGGCGTGCCCGTCCTGGGCATCTGCTATGGCGAGATGACCCTCTGCGCCCAACTGGGCGGACGGGTCGAGGGCGGCCACGACCGGGAGTTCGGCCGCGCCGAGATCCGCATCGAGCGGGAGTCGCCGCTGCTGCATGGCCTGGGCGATGTCGGCGACCGGGAGATCGTCTGGATGAGCCATGGCGACAAGGTCACCGCCATCCCGCCGGGCTTCGAGGTGGTTGCTTCCTCCGAGGGCAGCCCCTTCGCGGTGATCGCCGACGAGGGCCGGCGATTCTATGGCGTCCAGTTCCACCCGGAGGTGGCCCACACGCCGCGGGGCGCCCTGATCCTGCGTAACTTCACCCATCGCATCGCCGGCCTGTCCGGCGACTGGACCATGGCCTCCTTCCGCCAGGAGGCGGTGGGGCGCATCCGCGAGCAGGTCGGCGAGGGCAGGGTGATCTGCGGCCTGTCCGGCGGCGTGGACTCCTCCGTCGCCGCCGTCCTGATCCATGAGGCCATCGGCGACCAGCTGACCTGCGTCTTCGTGGACACTGGCCTGTTGCGCCTGAACGAGGCCGAGCAGGTCGTGACCATGTTCCGCGACCACTACAACATACCCCTCGTGCACGTTGATGCAGGCGACCTTTTCCTGGGTGAGCTGAGAGGCGTCACCGACCCGGAGACCAAGCGCAAGACCATCGGCAGGCTGTTCGTCGACGTTTTCGACCGCGAGGCGGCGAAGATCGAGGGCGCCGCCTTCCTGGCCCAGGGCACCCTCTATCCAGACGTGATCGAGAGCGTCTCGGCCCGGGGCGGGCCCTCGGCGGTCATCAAGAGCCACCACAATGTCGGCGGCCTGCCGGACTACATGAAGCTGAAGCTGGTCGAACCCTTGCGCGAGCTCTTCAAGGACGAGGTCCGCGCCCTGGGCGTGGAGCTGGGCCTGCCGCCGCAGTTCGTTGGCCGCCATCCCTTCCCGGGGCCTGGCCTCGCCATCCGTATCCCCGGCGAGATCACGCCGGAAAAGGTGGCCGTCCTCCAGAAGGCCGACGCCATCTACCTGGAGGAGATCCGCAAGGCTGGCCTCTACGACAGCATCTGGCAGGCCTTCGCCGTGCTGCTGCCGGTGAAGACCGTCGGCGTCATGGGCGACGCCCCGACCTACGAGGACGTCCTGGCCCTGCGCGCCGTGACCTCCACTGACGGCATGACCGCTGACTTCTTCGAGTTCCCCTGGGAGGTTCTCGGCCGCTGCGCCACCCGGATCATCAACGAGGTGAGGGGGGTCAACCGCGTGGTCTACGACGTGACGTCCAAGCCGCCGGGGACGATCGAGTGGGAATAATTTTTGCCCATCCGAGGGTATCCGAAACTACGCTAGAATACGACATAACCACCTGAAAAACAAAAACAATTCATCCTAGACCTATCGAGAGCTATCGGTGGGCATGGAACGCGTCTGTCGTGCCCGCTGACGGACCGCGCCCCCGTTGATCATCCTGAAAATCGAAAGTACCGTCAGAGCGACAGAGGCTCTTGACGGTACTTTTTTCAGCCTAACACGCTGAACATAAATGGAAAAGTTCGTCGAAAGCCTCCAAAAACCGCGTGACGGTCTTTTTGCGCGAGGAGGCCCAGAATGTTGACGGATGCGGCACTCAAGTGTCTGAAACCAAAAGCCAAAATGTACAAGGTGACTGATCGTGACGGCATGTATGTGCGCGTCGCACCCACAGGCGGCATCTCGTTCAGGCTCGACTACCGGCTGAATGGCAGGCGCGAGACCGTCCATCTGGGCAAGTACGCCCGAGATGGGATCTCGCTCGCCAGGGCGCGCGAACTATGTCTGGACGCGAAACGGATGATCGCCGAGGGGCGGTCCCCCGCCATCGAGAAGCAGCGGGATAAGCGCCGGATCAAGGAGGCTAAGAGCTTCGGTGAGTTCGGCGAGAAGTGGCTGACGGGCGCGCCCATGGCGGACAGCACGCGCGCCATGCGCCGCGCCATCTTCGAGCGCGAACTCAAGCCCGTCTGGCGGAACCGGTTGTTGACCGAGATAACGCCTGATGACCTGCGCGCTCACTGCGCCAAGATCGTGGAACGGGGCGCGCCGGCGACAGCCATCCATGTGCGGGATATCCTGAAGCAGATCTACGCCTTCGCCATTCTGCATGGCGAGAAGGTCGCGAACCCGGCCGATGATGTCGGTCCTGCTTCGATCGCCACCTTCACGCCCAAGGACCGGGCGCTTTCGCCGACCGAGATCCGCATCATGCTCAAGCAGCTCGAACATGTCGCGACGTTGCCGACGATCCGTCTCGGCATGAAACTCTACCTCCTCACCATGGTCCGGAAGAGCGAGCTGCAGGACGCGGTCTGGGATGAGGTCGATTTCGAAAACGCCGTCTGGACGATCCCGAAGGAGCGCATGAAGCGATCGAAGCCGCACAATGTCTACCTGTGCCGGCAGACCCTCGACATCATGATTGCGCTCAAGACCTGCGCCGGCAATTCCCGGTATCTGCTGCCGTCCCGGTACGATGCGGACGCGCCGATGTCGCGGGCGACCTTTAACCGGGTCACCTACGCCGTTGTCGAACAGGCCAAGAAGGAGGGGCTGCCGCTGGAGCCGTTCACGGTCCATGATCTTCGGCGCACGGGGTCGACGCTGCTCAACGAGCTGGGCTTCAACCGCGACTGGATCGAGAAGTGCCTGGCGCACGAGGATGGGCGTTCATCGCGCGGCGTCTACAACAAGGCCGAGTACGAAGTTCAGCGTCGCCACATGATGCAGGAATGGGCTGACACCGTCGATGCCTGGGTCGAGGGCCGGAAGTATGTTCCGACGCTGTTGCCGACAGTCATGCCGCCTATCGCGCTCGATCCTGCCCTTTGACTGGCCGGGAATGGCGTTTGGTCACATCGGGATGCTGAGCGCGGGCGATCGGTTTCGCGCGCCGTGCCAGCAACCAGGCCTGGACCTCCGCAAGATCCCAGACGATGCAGCGCGGCGACAGCGCGAAACGCCGCGGAAAGTCGCCGCGCTGCTCCATCTCGTAGATCGTGCTGTCGGCCAGGGGCACCATCTCTCGCAGTTGGTGCCGCCTGATGGTCTTCCGGATCTCCAAAGGCTCACTCTGACCCATGCTCACTCTCCTTCGCGGCTGTCGCTGGCGATTGAGAACGATAGGTGCCGATGCCGGAAGTCCCTTCTGCGTGGCGTGCGGCAATTTCGGGCTCTGGCGTAGAAATCGGCGGGTCATATTCAGTCTTGGCAGGGCAGCCGGATATCCATCAGCCCACAGAATCTGCACGACTCGCCGCAGGCGTTGCGCGCCGTAATTGCGCTGTTCAGATCACGCACCATTTACTTCCTGCACCGGCGAGATGCGATCCGGAAGTCCGCAAGCGACGTAGCAAAAGTCGACCGTGCGACACTTAAGGATTTCGTGGGCGGCGGTAGCGAGGAGACGGAGAAGATTCATAATCTGATTGGAACAGTTCTCGGGGGCTGACGGGGCTACGTTGCGAAGACCTTTGCATCATGGGGAACCATCGTGCCGAGACCGAAGATCGAGCTACGCCACGTGCGTTACATCATCGCCGCTGCGGAAAGCGGCAGCTTCCGGCGCGCGGCTCAAGATCTCGGCGTCGAGCAGTCAGCTATCAGCCGCCGCATCCGCGATGTCGAGGATGAGATCGGCGCTCAGCTGTTCCGCCGTCACCCTGCCGGCGTCGACCTGACGGACATCGGCAAACAATTCCTGAATCAGGCGGCCCCTGGGGCTCGCCAGATCGGATCGGCGCTCGACGGCGCAAGAACGGTGGCGAACAGAGGGCGGCATCTTCGGATCGGCGTGTTCGGACCTCTGACTATGGGCTTCCTGTCGGAGCTCTTCGGGGCCTTTCGGGGTGACCGCCCGGGGGTCAAGCTGCGGTTCAGCGAGGGCAGCTGTCCCGAACTGATCGCGGCCGTGCGGCGGGGGCAGCTTGATGTTGGTATCGTCGCCGAAGCATTGCCCGCAAAGGGCTTTGACGTGACGCATCTGTGGGCTGAGCCTGTTTACGTGGCAATGCGGGACGGCGACCCACTCGCCGATCAGAAGGCGCTCCGGTGGGATGACTTGCGGCATCGGCATTTTGTGGTGACCGATTTGCCGACCGGCGACTTCGCGAAGAATTACCTGATGCGACACCTCCAGACGTCGCCCGGGGACCTCCAGATCGAGCAATTGTCAGTCACGCGGGAATCGCTGATGCAGATCGTCGCGCATGGGGATGGCGTCACCATCGCAGGCAGCGCGCATGTCCGTCACGGACTACCAGGCATTGTTTTTCGCCTGATCGAGGATGCTGTTCTCCGCTATGGTGCTGTCCACCCGCGAGGTGCGCTCCATCGGAATCTCGAGCGCCTGCTGTCGCTGGCAAAGTCTTTCTCAGAGCGAGATGACGCTTGGTTCGCCCGGCAACGGCTCATGCGCCCTGAGCATCGGCGCGTGCCGCACGCTGACCGCCATCGCGGCGCGCGCGGGCAAACCCCCGATCGGTTGCAATGAAGCGCTCGAGCATGGGTACGATCAGCCTCAATGGGTCGCCGATGGTCTGGCCTTGTTCGCGGCCGAGGGCTGCCGCGTAGGCGACGAGGTCGCGATGCAGGGGCGCAGGGAGTTCAATCGTCACCTTCACCGGCTTGTCGTCGACGATCGGGCCGAGCTTCAGCTTGGTCATCAGAACCCTCCATAAGGTTCGAGCACGAGGTCGCGGGTGACAATGACGCGCACGGGAAATCCCGGCCGGATTGTGAGGGTCGGCGCGACATTGAGCTGCCGTCGGATGATCTGCTGGCCGGCGTCGTTGATCGTGTCCTGCGCACCGTTCCGGATCGCCCGGAGCAGCCGATCCTGATCGTCGACGGCCAGTTCGGCGCCGACGGATAACAGGGTCGAAAGGCCGGCTGCCTTGGCGAGATCCCACCAGTGATAATCGACGCCATCTTGAAGCCCCGCATAACCCTGTGCGTCGGCTCCGGGCTGACGTTCCAGGACGATCGAACGGCCGTTCGGGAGGATGAGCCGCTTCCAGACGAGCAGCACCCGGCGCTGACCGAAGCCGACGTCGTTGCTGTACTCGCCGATCAGTCGCGTGCCCTGCGGCACAAGCAGGATGCGCCCGGTTGGGCTGTCGTAGACATGCTCCGTCACCTGCGCGGTGATCTGGCCCGGGAGGTCAGACCGGATGCCGGTGATCAGCGCCGCGGGGATGACGGAGCCGGTCTGGAGGACATAGGGCGATGCCGGCCCGACGACGCGATCCGGCGAAACCGTGCGGCGGTCCACGCCCGCATTCAGGAATGCGAGCTGGCGATCCTGTGCCGTGAGTGCACCTGGCTGGCCCGGAAGACCCAGCCCAGTCAGGCTCGGGTTGCCCGGTCCGCCAACTGTGCCAATCGGAGCTGCGACGCGCGCCTCGGTCTGGAAGAAGACGCGGCTTGTTCGGGCCGCTTCTTCCTCCGCGCGCCTGCGCTGCTCGACCGGATCGACGGCGGGCGCTGCCGCCATCGGCGGTGTGACGGGCTGGCCGCGGTTCTGCGCGTCAAGAATGGGGCGTCCGAGATCCCCGGGCAACGGAGGCCCGAGCACCGGGCCGGTATAGTCGCGTGGCAGGCCTGCAAGCCCGTCTGCAGTTCGTCGGTTTTGCGTGGAGTAGAGCTCCTCACTGCCCGGGCCGATACTGCGTGTCTGAAGCGCATAGATGAGCGCGCCACCGACCCCGAGGGCGGCAACGAGACTTATGCCTCCCAGGACCTTGCGCGAGAGTCGGGTGACCTGGGGCGGTTCGGCGCGCAGCCGCATGGGCGCAGCGGCGTCGCCGGAGTGTGTGCCGACCAGCGGTGCGTCGACTTCGCCCTGCGTATCGCGTTCGCTCATGACGCGGGCCTCCCATCGGTGCGAACGATCCGGACCGTCTGCTGGCGCTCGCCACTGCCGAGACGGAGCTCGGCGGCGCCGAACAGGCGGTCGACGATCAGGATGTTCTGGTGGATCCGGCTGTTGGCGATCTGCGGTTCGCCATCGGCGCCGATGACGAAGAGCGGCGGCATCTCGCCCTGAACGATCCCGCGCGGGAACTCGACATAGACGCGGCGCCCGTCGTCGTAGACCGAGAGCGGCCGCCACGGCGGCGTGTCGCCCGTGAGGCCGTAGCGATAGTTCCGTGCCGCAACGGCTGGGATCACTGGCGTAGCGGGCACTGCCTGTCTCTGCGAGGCGGGCGGCTGCGGATAGGCCCAGGCGACGGCGGGCATATAGGGGCGTTCGCCCGAGCGCAGCTCGATCATGTAGATGCGCCGGTCGGTGGTGATGACCAGATTCGTCGTGATGTCCGGCCGTGTCGGCTTCACAAGAACATGGACGCGACGGGTGATGCCGGATCCGCTCTCTGTGTCGCCGATGATCCAGCGCGCCGTGTCGCCCGCAGCGATCGGTCCGGCGCCCGTCAGGTTTTCGCCAGGCTCCAGCGCGATGTTGGTGATCTGCCCGGGTGCGGCATAGACCTGATAGAGCGCGCCCTCGCTCCAGGGGTAGATCTGGATCGAGTTGTAATAGCCCTCGCGGCGCGGCTCGACCCGCGCGGCGGCATTGGCATTCTCGACACGACCTGTCGGCGACCCCGCGGCAGCGCCACCGCGCGCGGGTGTCCAGGCCGGCGGTGTGTGAAGCGGCCTTGGTGGCGCCTCGGTGACGGCGGCCGGCACAGGGGGAAGCGGCGGCACCTCAGCGTCGTAGCTAATCTGTGGCGGCCGGTTGGTCGCGCAGCCGGCGAGCGCCAATCCGGAAATCAGCAAAAGCGCAGAGCCGGATGTACGGAAGCCATAACGAGCGGGTCGACGGAGATGATCTCTCATTGCCCCATCTCCCGCGACCAGTTGATGGCGTTAACATAGATTCCGAGCGGGTTGGCTCGCAGCCGCTCGGCGTCGCGCGGGGGCTGGATCACGATGGTCAGGATCGCCGTCCAGCGCTGTGTGGTGGAAAGCTGGCCGTTCTCGTACTGGCGTTCAGTCCACGCGACGCGGAAGCTGTCGGGCGAAGCGCGGATCACGCTCGACACTTCGACCGACACCTGCTGCTTGCCGACGCGGGTAAAGGGGTCGTTGGCGCGGGCATAGTCGTTGAGGGCGGCCGCGCCGCGGTCGGTCGTGAATTCATAGGCGCGGAGCCAATTTTGCCGCACGACGATGGCGTCGGCCGGGATCGAGCGGACCTGCTCGATGAACCGCGCCAGATGCCAGGCCACCTGCGGGTCGGTGGGGCGATAGTCGGCCTGCGCTGGCGCGACCGCCTGCGCCTGGCCGAGATTGTCGACCTGCACCACCCACGGGACGATGGTCCCGCGCGCCGACTGCCAGACGAGCGCGGCAGCGAAGCCGGCGGAGAGGATCAGGCAGCCGAAGGCCATTAGCCGCCAGTTTCGGGCCTGGACACGCGCTGAGCCGATCCGATCGTCCCAGATCTGCGCCGCGCGCTGATATGGCGTCTCGGGGCCGGGCGTCTTTCCATAGTGGGTTGCGGGTCGCTTGAAGAAGCTCATGTGCGGTCGCCTCCGGAGAGATTGATGGAAGAGCCGCCGCCATGGCTGTCGCCCGATCGGATCGCGTGTGCCGCGAGCGTGACGCCGTGGCTCATGGTCTGCCCACGCCGCATGCGCTGCGCCCAAGCCGGCGGGTTGGCGGCAGAGCCTGTCGCAGCCGGTGCGGCATCATTCGCAACCGTTCCCATGCTCGAGGAGCCGCCGGTGGCGCCAAAGCCGGTCTTGACGCCGTCGGCGAAGCTGGAGCGAACGCTTTGCGCGGCCCGGCGCAGCGGAGAGGCTGCTGCGCCGCCGGCCGCTCGTGCGACTCCGCCGAGGCCCGACGCGACGCCGGCGGCACCCGACTGGCCGAGGGAGCCGAGACTGTAGGCAGCGGAGGCGGCACCCGCCGCGGTGGCCCCACCGCGCACGGCAGCGGCGCCGCCGGAAATGGCGCTGGCGCCACCGCGCAGGGCGAGCCCGGCCGCGCCACCGGCAGCCATGGCTGTGCCGCCCGCGACGAGGCCGGTGCCGATGGCGGAGCCTGCGCCAAGTTGCGGGCCGCCGGAAACGATGCCGTTGGCGATACCCGGACCAAAGATGCCGAGACCGAGAAGCGACAGCGCCGCCAAAACGACGGCCATCGCGTCGTCGATGGTCGGTGGCTGACCGCCGAATCCTGCCGTGAACTGACTGAACAGAGTCGAGCCGATGCCGATGATGACGGCGAGCACCAGTACCTTGATCCCTGACGAGATGACGTTGCCCAGCACGCGCTCGGCCATGAAGGCGGTCTTCCCGAACAGGCCGAACGGGATCAGGACAAAGCCGGCCAGGGTGGTCAGCTTGAATTCGATCAGCGTGATGAAGAGCTGGATGGCGAGGATGAAGAAGGCGAGCAGCACCAGCGCCCAGGCGAAGAGCAGGCAGGCGATCTGGATGAAGTTTTCGAAGAAGGCGATCCAGCCCATCAGGTTTGAGATGGATTCGAGCAGCGGCCTTGCTGCATCGAGACCCGTCTGCGCGACCCGGCCCGGGCGCATCAGGTCCTGGATGGAAAACCCGGTGCCAGACGCCTGAAGTCCGAGGCCTGCGAAGCTTTCGAAGACGATCCGCGCGAGGTTGTTCCAGTTGCCGATGATGTAGGCAAAGACGCCCACAAACAGCGTCTTCTTCACAAGACGCGCGATGATGTCGTCATCTGCGCCCCAACTCCAGAACAGGGCGGCCAGCGTGACGTCGATGACGATCAGCGTCGTCGCGATGAACGCCACCTCGCCGCCGAGCAGGCCGAACCCGCTGTCGATGTAGGAGGTGAAGACCCCGAGGAAATTGTCGATGACGCCGCTGCCGCCCATGGCTCACCGCCCTTCGTCGGCGCGTCCAGGCGCGGTGCGGGTGCCAAGGAAACGGTCGCGGGTTTCGGCCCAGATGCGCAGACACTCGCTGTCCCGAGCCGCGGCTTCCCCCATCTGCTGGCAGCGACGCTGGCCTTCGCGCAGCGGGTCCGCCGCCTCCTCAAGCACGGGCGTCGGCCGAATTGCTGGCCTTTCCTCCTTCCGGCTCATCTCGATCGCCGTTGCCGTGATCGCAACAGAGACGAAGATGATCGCGCCCACGCGGGCCAGCGTCTTGCCGTCCATCCCGCCGCCCTCAGTTGCCGTTCGGGAACATCCGGGCGTTGCCGGGCTGATAGCCGGACCCCGGGGTCAGGAACCGGCGGCGCTGTTCACGACCCTGTTCGGCGGCAGCGGCCCGCTCGGCATCGACAAGCGCCTGCGCTCGGCCGTTGGCGGCGACGACCGCGACCAGGTCTGCGAGTTGCTGCGCCTGCAATGCGAGCAGCTGGTTGCCTGCTTGGGTCGCCTGAAGCGCGCCGGTCGCGCCCTGGCTCTGCCCGACCAGAGCCGCCATCTCGGCGCGGTTGGTGTCGATGTTGCCGACGACACCGGCCTGCACGCGGAGTGCGTCCTGAAGGCCGCCGACTGTGTTCTGCCAGCGCGAGCGAGCATCGGCGACGAGCCGCTGATCCGAGGTCGACAGCGAGATGTTGCCGTACTGGCTCTGGAAGGCCTGATCGATCTGCTGCACGTCGAAGGCGATGCGCTGTGCCTGACCCAGAAGCGCTTGCGTGCGCTGCACCGATTGCTGGAGTTGCTGAAGCGAGGAATAGGGCAGGCTCGCGAGATTGCGGGCCTGGTTGATCAGCATCTGCGCCTCGTTCTGAAGGCTCTGGATCTGGTTGTTGATCTGCTCGAGTGCCCGCGCGGCCGACAGGACATTCTGGACGTAGTTGGTCGGATCATAAACGACCCACTGCGCCGCAGCCGGGGTGACGAATACCGGCGAGAAGGCCACGGGCATCGACAGGATGGTTGCGGCGAACAGCGCCGCGCGAGAGCGTCGGATCATCATGGCTTGGGCTCCAGGTTGGTGAGATCGGGGATGAGGTCGGCGGCCCATCCGACATCGCGGGCGCGCAGCCAGGCCGGCAGGAAGCCGTCGCGGCCATGCTCGGCGAGGATCGCCTCGATGGCGGCCTGATCAGCTTTCGAGGATGCCGCACAAAGCGCGAGGGCGACTTCGGAGAGCCCCAGCTCGAACAGCCGGTTGCCGCGTCGCGACTGGCAATAATAGTCGCGCTTGGGCGTGGCCCGGCTGAGGATCTCGATCTGGCGGTCGTTCAAGCCGAAGCGTCGATAGATCGTGGTGATCTGGGGCCCGATCGCGCGTTCGTTCGGCAGCAGCAGGCGCGTCTGGCAGCTTTCGATGATGGCCGGAGCGATCGCGCTCCCATCGATGTCGGCCAGCGATTGCGTGGCGAAGACGACGGACGCGTTCTTCTTGCGCAGCGTCTTCAGCCATTCGCGCAGTTGCGCCGCGAAGCCGTCATCGTCGAGCGCGAGCCAGCCTTCGTCGACGATCAGGAGCGTGGGCCGTCCATCCAGACGGTCGCCGATCCGATGGAAAAGATACGCAAGGACGGCCGGCGCCGCGCCGCCGCCGATCAGCCCTTCGGTTTCAAAGGCCTGGACCGCAGCTTCCCCTAGCTGCTCGCCTTCGGCGTCCAGCAGCCGTCCGTAGGCACCGCCCACACAATAGGGTCTCAGCGCCTGCTTCAGATCGTTCGACTGAAGGAGGACGGCAAGGCCTGTCAGGGTGCGCTCGGGGACCGGCGCAGACGCCAGCGAAGTCAGCGCTGTCCAGAGATGTTCTTTCACCTCCGGCGTGATCGTGACGCCCTCGCGGGCAAGGATGGCGGCGATCCAGTCGGCTGCCCATGCGCGCTCGTGGGTCTCGTGAACGCGCGCGAGCGGCTGAAGGGACACCGACGACGCGGCGCCGTCCGTCAGGCTGCCGCCGAGGTCGTGCCAGTCGCCCCCCATCGCCAGCGCGGCCGCCCGGATCGAGCCGCCGAAGTCGAAGGCGAAGACTTGTGCATCCGGATAGCGCCGAAATTGAAGCGCGATGAGCGCGAGCAGCACGGACTTGCCAGCGCCGGTCGGCCCGACGACCAGCGTGTGGCCGACGTCGCCGACATGCAGCGAAAAGCGAAACGGCGTGCTGCCTTCGGTCTTGCCGTAAAGCAGCGGCGGCGCACCGAAATGCTCGTCCCGTTCCGGCCCGGCCCAGACCGCCGAGAGCGGAATCATGTGGGCGAGGTTAAGGGTTGAGATCGGTGGCTGCCGGACGTTGGCGTAGACATGGCCGGGCAGCGAACCGAGCCAGGCATCGACGGCGTTGATCGTCTCGGACATCGCGGTGAAGTCGCGGCCCTGGATCACCTTTTCCACGAGGCGCAGCTTCTCGTCGGCGGTGCGCGGATCGGCATCCCAGACGGTGACGGTGGCGGTCACATAGGCCTGACCGGCATAGTCGGCTCCTAGCTCCTGTAAGGCCATGTCGGCATCGGCCGCCTTGTTCGCAGCGTCCGTATCGACGAGCGCGGATGCCTCGTTGGTCATCACCTCCTTCAGGATCGCGGCGATCGACTTGCGCTTGGCGAACCACTGCCGCCGGATGCGCGTCAGCAGCTTGGTGGCGTCCGTCTTGTCGAGGAGGATCGCCCGCGTGGACCAGCGGTAGGGAAAGGCGAGCCGGTTGAGATCGTCGAGAATCCCTGGGGTCGTCGCCGTCGGAAAGCCGTTGATCGTCAGCACGCGCAGATGGGCGGCGCCGAGCCGCGGCTCAAGGCCGCCGGTCAGCGGCTCATCGGCGAGAAGCGCATCGAGGTAGATCGGCGTTTCCGGAACGCGCACGCGGTGGCGCTTCGTGGACACTGTCGCGTGCAGGTAGGTCAGGGTCTCGCCGTCATCGAGCCACCGGCATTCCGGCATGAACCCTTCGACGAGCTGGAGGACCCGGTTGGTGCGGTCAATGAAAGCCGCGAGGGCTTCATGGGGATCGACGCCGGACTGTTGGCGGCCCTCGTAGAGCCAGGTCTCCGCCCGCGCGGCATCCTCGGCGGGCGGGAGATAGAGGAAGGTCAGGAAGTAGCTCGACTCGTAATGCGCGCCGGCTTCCTCGAAGTCGGCCTTGCGCTCGGCATCGACGAGGGCGGAGGCGGCATCGGCGAAGCGGCTTGCCGGATAGGAGGCGGCCTCGTGACGCTGCGCTTCGACGAAGATCGCCCAGCCCGAGCCCAGACGTCGGAAGGCGTTGTTGAGGCGACCGGCGACGGCGACCAGTTCGGCGGCCACAGCAGAGTCGAGATCGGGACCACGGAAGCGCGCGCTACGCTGGAAGCTGCCATCCTTGTTGAGCACGACCCCTTCGCCAACCAGCGCCGCCCAGGGCAGGAAATCAGCGAGGCGGGTCGCGGTGCGGCGATATTCGGCGAGGTTCATCATGGCCGCGCCTCAGACCGCGAGATGACCCGGAATGCGCAGATGCCGGCGGCCCACTTCGACAAAGAGCGGATCGCGCTTTGCTGCCCAGACGGCGGCGAAATGGCCGATCGCCCAGATGAGGAGACCGACCAGCCACAGCCGCAAGCCGAGACCGACAGCACCGGCGAGCGTGCCGTTCATGATGGCGATGCTGCGCGGTGCGCCGCCCAGCAGGATATGTTCGGTCAGCGCGCGGTGGACCGGAACCGAGAAGCCCGCGACCTCATCGGGATGATGCAGGAGGCCCGCCATCAGACGAGCGCCCCGCCGCCGAACGAGAAGAACGACAGGAAGAAGCTGGACGCCGCGAAGGCGATCGACAGGCCGAAGACGATCTGGATGAGGCGGCGAAATCCCCCGCTCGTATCGCCGAACGCCAGCGTCAGGCCGGTGACGATGATGATGATGACCGCGATGATCTTGGCGACCGGACCCTCTATCGACTGGAGTATGGACTGCAGCGGCGCTTCCCAAGGCATGGAAGAGCCGGATGCATGAGCAGCGGGCGCTAGAAGAAAGCTCAGGGCCAGCGCCGTGGCGGCGGTCGCGAGGCGCTGGCGGCCGCGCGCGATGTGTCGGATCATGCGGGATCTCCTTGTGGGGCTGGAGGCTGGGTTGCAGGGGAAAGGCGGTAGTCGGTGCCCGCTGCGAGCCCGTCGACGCGGGCGAGTTCGGCGAGGCGCCGCGCGGCACCGCGGCCGGAGAGAACGGCGACGAGGTCGATGGTCTCGGCGATCAACGCCCGGGGGACGGTGACGACGGCTTCCTGGATGAGCTGTTCAAGGCGGCGTAGCGCGCCGAGCGCAGTGCCCGCGTGAATCGTGCCGATCCCGCCGGGATGGCCGGTGCCCCAGGCCTTCAGGAGATCGAGCGCCTCTGACCCACGCACCTCGCCGATCGGGATCCGATCCGGCCGCAGCCGCAGCGACGAGCGCACCAGGTCGGACAGCGTCGCGACGCCGTCCTTGGTGCGCATGGCGACGATGTTCTGCGCCCGGCATTGCAACTCGCGTGTGTCTTCGATGACGATGACGCGGTCGGTCGTCTTCGCGACCTCGGCCAGCAGAGCATTGGTCAGGGTGGTCTTGCCGGTGCTGGTTCCGCCGGCCACGAGGATGTTGGCGCGCGATGCGACCGCCTGCCGGAGAATGGCGGCCTGGTCTGCCGTCATGATGCCCGCGGCGACATAGTCGTCGAGCGTGAAGACGGCGACGGCGGGCTTGCGGATCGCGAAAACCGGAGCCGTCACGACTGGCGGCAGCAGGCCCTCGAAGCGCTCGCCGGTTTCGGGGAGCTCGGCCGAGACGCGCGGCCGACGGTCATGCACCTCGGCGCCGACATGGTGGGCGACGAGGCGGACGATGCGTTCGCCATCGGCCGCCGAAAGTCGCTCTCCCGTATCGGACAGTCCGTCAGAGAGCCGGTCTACCCAGAGCCGCCCATCCGGGTTGAGCATGACCTCGACGATCGCGGGGTCTTCCATGAATCGGGCGATTGCAGGCCCCAGTGCGGTGCGCAACATGCGTGCGCCGCGTGAGGCTGCTTCCGATTGCTGATGGTTAACCGCCACGTCGTCCCCGTTCGCTTGCGGGCCCGCGCGATGCGCGGCCCTGGATCGGGGATGAGTAAGAAAGGCAGGAATTGAGGCGTTGCAACAACGCTCAGGGGGTCATCGTACTGTGGCGAAGAAAGACAGGTGATCGGCGGACTGGCGTCGAGTCACGGCAGCGTCTGAGGCTCCCGATCGGCACGTTTTCCCGAGCGGGAACAATTCAGGCCCGGGAGCTACCCCGAGACGCAGGCTTTCCCGAGCGGGAAATTCTGATAGACATTCTCCAGGAATCCATGATACTTTCCCGTTCGGTAAAGATCATGGCCAGACGCAACCTCACCACCGCCGAGATAGGCGACATCGTCCGAACCACCCGCAAAGCCGCTGGCCTGCGGCAGGACGAGCTTGCGGGTGCAGCGGGCGTCGGCCTGCGTTTCATCGTCGATCTCGAAGCGGGCAAGCCGACCGCACAGATCGGCAAGACGCTTCAGGTCCTGTCTGCGCTCGGATGTTCGCTCGATATCACGCCGCCGTCCGACACCAAAGGAGCGCGGAAGGGATGACGCGCACCCTCGATATCTGGTGGGACGGGCGCCTGGTGGGCCAGTTGACGCAGGACCAGCATGGTGAACTCGGCTTCGCCTATGCGCCGGATTGGCTTGACGATGAGGCGGCGCAGCCCTTGTCCGCTTCGCTGCCAAAGCGGGCGGAACCGTTCACTCGCCGCGAGTGCCGCCCGTTCTTCGGTGGCCTCCTGCCGGAGGAAGGCCAGCGCGACGCGGCGGCTCAGGCACTCGGCGTGTCGCGCGCCAATGATTTCGCCCTTCTCGATCGTCTCGGCGGCGATGTCGCGGGCGCGCTCCAGCTTCTGCCGCCCGGCGAAGTACCGGCTACTCTTGCCCCCGATCAACGGCCAACCCCGCTTGACGATGCAGGCCTGATCCGGGTGCTGGACGCGCTGCCCGTCCGCCCGCTGCTCGCGGGCGAGGAAGGATTGCGCCTCTCGCTCGCCGGCGCGCAATCGAAGGTGCCGGTGGTTCTGCTGGATGAAGCGGTGGCGTTGCCTGCGCCGGGCCAGGCCACGACTCATATTCTCAAGCCGCCGATATCGCGTTTCGCGGCCACGACCGAGAACGAAGCGTTCGTGATGCGCCTTGCTGCCGCAATCGGTCTCGATGTCGCGCAGGCAGAAGCGCGCACCGTTCAGGATCGAACGTTTCTGCTGGTCCATCGCTATGACCGCGCCATCGGCGCCGATGGCATTGTGCGCCGGATCCACCAGGAGGATTTCTGCCAGGCGCTCGGCGTGCCGCCGGAAACCAAATACGCCAGCGAGGGCGGCCCGACCTTTAAGGATTGCTTCGCGCTGCTCCGCCGCGTCGCCGCCAGGCCCGCCGTCGACGTGCTGAAGCTTCTCGATGCGGTGATCTTCAATGTGATCGCCGGGAACGCCGACGCACACGGCAAGAATTTCTCGATCCTCTACGACGCCGAAGGCCCACGCCTCGCCCCGCTGTATGATTTGCTTGCGACCGTTGCCTATCCCGATCTCTCGCCGAAATTCGCCATGAAGATCGGGAAACGCGCCACGCTCGCCGAACTGGACGCGAAGGGATGGGCAGCATTTGCGGCGGACGCGGGACTCGGCGTGCCCCTGATACGAAGACGGGTTGCGGAGATCAGCAAAGGCGTGATTACGCGAACAGGCGAGGTTGCCGCCGAGTTGGTGCGCCCTGGCTTCGATCGGACGGCCATCGAAAGCCTTGCCGCGATGGTCCGCGAACGAGCGGAGCGCTGCGCATTGACGGTGGCGGAACCCGTCCGCTCGGCCAACCAACTGCGCGATGGCGGGAATGTCGAAGGGAGCAATGGCCAATGACATTTCTCTACTTCGCGTATGGCTCCAACATGTTGCCGGCACGACTGCTTGGCCGCTGCCCGTCGGCGAAGGTCGTCGGGACGGGAGTTGCGCGCGCCTGGAGTCTTGCGTTCTCGAAGGCGAGTAAAGACGGCTCGGGCAAAGCGACACTGGTTGCCGAGCCGAATTCCGCCGTGCCCGGGGTCATTTTCGAGATTGATCTGGCCGAACGAGAGCTGTTGGACCGGTACGAGGGGGTAGGATCTGGCTACCGGCGCGACGACGCTTTCGCCGTCGAGGGAGTCACTGTTCCGACGAGCAGCTATCTGGGCACTTCATTGGACCACACACAACGGCCTTTCGATTGGTACCTCGCGACCGTCGTTGCCGGCGCCGAATATCATGGGCTGGACACAGCTCATGTCGCCGCGCTGAGGGGCACGCGCTTCGTCGCGGATACCGAATTGGGTCGAAGGACCCGCGTCGAAGCCATTGAGGCGATGCGAGAGCATGGCATCCAAGATTACCGAACGTTACTTGAAGGTCTGGGATAGGCGTGCCGATCACTCTCAATCCTATGGCGGCGCTCCCCCAATGCGAGGGAGAACAATGGAGCGTCGATGCCCCTGACGATCTCGCGCAGCTTGTCGCGCTGGTGTTGGTCGGTCAGGCTTTCCACGCGGCGCTGATCCTTGTGGGCACGCAATTGGCGCCGCCGAAAATCACGGCCGGGCTGAAAGAGACGCTCGACAAAGATCTGCATCCTACGACGGAAAAGGGTATCGAACATCGCGATGGTCTTTTATTCGAGATCATTTGCTGGGTCGCTGCCCGCAAGGGCAAGACGGGCGATGAAAAGATCGACAATTCGCACCTTAAGGCGACCAACCAGGGCACTGATGGCGTCAAGATTACGGTCGATCCGGCGACGAAGACGCTGACGAAGGCGACCGTATACGAGTACAAATGCACGATCCATGCTCGGCAAAAATTCCAGAGCCAGGTGCTGAAGTCGTTTCGTGAGTACATTTCTGGCAAGCGCGATAATCAGCTGGCTCAAGCCGTTCTCGCCTTGCTGGAAAGCTACGGCTTCAATGGATACGAGCTCAAGACGGCATATGACACGCTGATTCAGACGCGCCCGCTGGCGTTTGAAGCATCGCTGACTGTTTCGCCATCGCAGTTTCCAGCGGCCAAATGCGTCGCGTTGTTCAAGGACTATGATTCTCTTCAGGTGGCTTTGGACAAGCGCGGCGGTAACACGCTCCCGCTAGACGACGTTCGGGCCTGGTTTGCTGATTTCGCGGATCGCGTCTGGGCGCGGATTTCGACGTTCGATGTTTGACGCGCAAACCGCAGCCTTGATCCGGAGCGCGCCGGCTCTTGAGGGCGTCGACCCGTCGATGCTGCCGCAAGAACTGACCGGTATCTACGCCGAACTGGCCGGCCTCAGGCTGCGTGCGGCATCGCTAGCCGAGCAGCCCGACTACCTCGCCCAACTCGCGCGTATCGAGCGGATCGCGACTATCTACGAAGCGCTTGTCGACCGCGGTGCAGAAGATCACGAACGCCGGGCCGCCGCCTTCGTCGCAGCGACCGCTTATCAGCTTCTGGCCCGTATCCGCCCGGATCTCGAGGAGCGCGATGAACTCCTGACCACGCGGGCCATTGATCCGCGCGTATCGGCACCACTTCTGTTCCTGATCGCTGAGCAGAGCCCTGACGCGCGTGAAGCCGCTCGCGAACTCGCAGGCCCCCGTCTTGAAGATATTCATCGCGGCGCTCTGGTAGAAAGCGTCGAAGACCTTGCCTTGGAACGATTTGAAGCGATCCTCGAGCGTGCCAACCGTTTGGCAGGATTGCGGCCTGGGGCCGATGCGCCGTTTGATGAACGGGCGACGCAGGCGTTGTACGGATTGTGCTGGAGCGGTCTGGTGCAAATGGTAGCACGCTTGCTCGATCGTCCTCGTGTCGAGCTCGCCTATCAATCGTTCGAAACCCCTCAGCTTGCCTTCGCCAGAGTGGTGGAACTCGCAACCCGTCCGCTGAGTCTTCCGGACACTGGCCTCAATATTACCTCCAGCTATGCGGGACCGCGTCATCTGGCGCGGTTGCTTATGCACGTCGCAGACGGACTTGAGGACGTTGGCGTCACTCGAATCCCACCGCCCGCGGGTGCGGAAGAGAATTCTTGGAAGCTGTGGGTTCGCCATCGCGCGTCGAGCAAACCGGTGCTTTGGCCGAATCACCGCGCCGCTCTGGCTACGCATTTTCTGGATGTTGGAAAGTCAGCGGTGCTGGTACTGCCCACCGGCGCGGGCAAAACCACGCTTTCAGAGTTGAAGATCGCCTCGACCTTGTCCGCCGGCAAGAAGGTCATCTTCCTCGTCCCGACCTTGGCTCTGGTCGATCAGCTTCGTGATGATCTTGCCGAGAGCTTTCCAGAGAGTCTGATAGACAGCGTCGTGTCGGCCGATGGCGACCTCACCGCGCTGATCCGCGGACCAGAGCTCGAATCGATCGAAGTGATGACTCCCGAGCGATGCCTTGCGCTGCTGAGCTTCACCGACACCGACATGAGCGATCTTGGCCTGTTGGTCTTCGATGAATGCCATCTGTTGAGCCCCGATGGCGGCGGATCCCGTAGCGTGGACGCAATGCTGTGTTTGCTCCATGCTATCAAACGCGCACCAAACGCCGATCTCCTGTTGCTCTCTGCGATGCTGAAGAATGCCGGAGAGGTGGCCGATTGGCTTGCCTCGATTACCGGGCGTCCCTGCGTCGGTTTTCATGATCCCTGGAAGCCGAGCCGGCAGGCACGCGGCGTGGTGATCTATCCGAAGGCGCAAGTCGATGCCGCAAACATGATCGTCCGGCGTAAGAAACGGCTCAAAGCGTCCTACAAGGCACCACCGCTCGATGTCGACGCATATGCATTGTTCGGGCTGCACCATGCCTGGCTTAAAACCGTACCGACCGACATGCGGCTCGTGCGGCTTTCCGATGTGCCCGTCGTCCTCGGGCATGGGACGGGCGGCGCAAGCCCAAACGCGAATGATGTTGGGGCAGCTTTGGCCAAGAACGCGGCTGTTGCTGGACTGAAGACCATCATGTTCGTACAGCAAGCCGACCACGCGCCGACCACGGCGAAGCGGCTTCGTGGCAAGCTGCCGTCTCCACCCGCTCTCACTGAAACCGAAAATAGCCTCTGGGTCGACACGGTGGCTGAACTCGGTGCCGAATGCTGCTCGCTGTTCGACCCAACTGCGCCTGCAATCCCACATAACGGAGACATGATCCCGCTCGAGCGACGGCTCGCCGAATCGGTCTTCAAGAAGGCCGGAGGCGTCAACGTCATCGTCGCGACCCCGACGCTGGCGCAGGGCATGAACCTTCCCGCGCAAATCGCAATCTTGGCAGGCACGATGCGGCACAATGAAGATGGCCGCAAACCGCTCGAAGGCCATGAGATATTGAACGCAGCCGGTCGTGCCGGACGCGCCGGCCATCTGGCGAACGGTACAGTGCTCCTGATTCCGGAACCAGTGGTGCAATTCGACGCCAATTCCGCCCCCGAAAGCGAAGCCTTCAAGATGCTTAAGGCGGTGCTGCCGGAGAACGATCAATGCGTGACGATCGACGATCCGCTGACTCCGTTGCTTGACCGCATTCAGGCCGGCGAACTCTCTGGTGCGGGTGTGCGCTACCTCCTGAGCCGACTTCGGGCGGGCGAAGCGGAAGACACGGCCGTCGAAATGGCGGTCGAGATGATCAGCCGTTCCTTTGCCGGATACCAGGCGCGGCAAGCCAAGCAGGATGCCGCTTTCGACGAGAAACTAGGTGCGTTGAAGACCGCGCTTGACACGGCCACTGAACATACGTCGGTGCCCGTGATGCAGATCGCCGCCTTCACGGGTCTTGCGGTCGAGCCATTAGCGGCCATTGCGGCGAAAGTTGAGGCGGAAATCGACTCGTTACCCTCGACCGTATGCGATTGGATGGAATGGCTAATCGATTTCATGATCGCCGATCGCACAAGCTACTCTTTGCTGTTTGGATCAGCTGTCGACACGGTCAAGGCTGTTACTCGCGGCAAGAAGACCGGCGGCGACAGCACGGCTGCGGAAATGGCGCTACTCAAGACCGCGCTGTCTGCGTGGCTCAAAGGCGAACCCTTCGATCGCATCGAGGCCTCACTTGGCGTTCCCGCGGCCAAGATCGGTGTCTGCAAGCGCACGCGCGACCTGATCAATCGGATCGCCAATCGACAACTCTACATGGTCGCTGCAGCGGCCGCTGAGGTTATCCGCCAAACGCTGACGGCCAAGGAAAAGGTCGCTGCGAATCCTGCGGTGCTCGAAATCTTCGCCTACGCGATCCGTCGGGGTGTCGACTCACCGGAGAAGGTCGCGTTTGCATACCGAACCCCAAACGCGCGTTCGCGGGTCCTTCTGCACCGGGCGTTTGCTGAAATGGTCGGGGATCGTCCGCCGGTGCTCGGCTCCGATTTCGAGCACGTCATGCGCCATCTCGACGCCATCCTAGCGTTTGGGTCGGTCGCTAGCCCGTCAGCGGACCCGTCCGAGACGCTGTAGGCCGTAGGTGCCTGACTGCACTTCCTTCGCACTGGGCAGTACCCAGCGAAGGCGAGCCCTTGTGCCAGCCGGAAATCAGCCAGAGCTGATCGAGTATCGGTAGGAGGTCAGCCTGGCCAGAAACTTGCTGAATTATCCGACTCCGCTGGAGTCTCAACTTCGACAAAGATGTCGATTTCGGGCGTTTGAAGAATCGTCAGCAATGACCGAGGTGAGGGAGCTGAGCGGAACAGCATAAACTATTCCAAATGTTATATTATCCATCTGATGTGTCCCCGCCGCTGATGTCGTCCGGAATCTCCCTCAAGAAGCTCTGCCCCTTCTGCAGGCGTCGCCCCAGTGTCTCGACGAATCCGTCATAGCGCTCACGCCCCTTAGCCTGCGCCGAGGCCTGTGCGTCGTTCGGCAACGGTGGCGTGATGGTCAGCCAAAAGCGGACGAACAGGGCGAGCGTTTCCGCGGTGATGCCGAGGTCGCGCTCGAGGCGCTGAACCTGGCGTGACAGGCGGTCGAGGCGGCGGGCGAACGCGGCCTCGCGCTTGTCCGCGCCATCGGGCGACAAGAATGACG
>NZ_JADCBG010000003.1 GCF_020253645.1 Phenylobacterium sp. | reverse complement strand
CCCTGATCCGCCTGGCCCACGCCGCGGACCTGCCCGGTCCGGAAGAGGCGCTCAAGCTCCTCAGGAACGGGGAGATCCCGGGCGGTGGAAGCGTCCCGGGCGGCGCGGGACAGGGCGGCGCGGGACAGGGCGGCGCCGCGCGCGCCCTTTCGCCCCAGGCCTCCCCCCAGGCCTCTTCCCAGCTCGAGGCGCGCCAGGCCCCCACCCTGCAGACCTTCGAGGACCTGGTCGCCCGGATCGACGCCGAGCGGGACATCGCGCTGAAGCTGGATGTCGAGCGTTTCGTCCGGCCCATCAGCTTCCGGCCCGGCGTCCTGGAGTTCGAGCCCGCGCCCGGCGCGCCGGCCAACCTCGCCCAGCGCCTGGTGGGCCGCCTCAAGGCCTGGACCGGCCAGCCCTGGCTGGTGGCGGCGCAGGGCGGCGGCGGGGCGGAAAGCCTCTGGGAGCGACAGACCCGCGAGGCCCGCGAGACCCGAGCCGAGGTCAGCCAGGACCCCTTCGTCCTGTCCGTGCTCGAGGCCTTTCCCGGCGCAGAAGTCGTCCAGATCCGCCACCTACCCCCGCCGGAACCGGCCCTTGTCGACGACCTGGGGGAAGACGCGGCGGAGGACTAGCCCCCCGCCCCACCCGGCGGACAGGCGGCGAGCTGGGAGACGGCAGCGCCGGCGAGTCTCGCCTATCTCGTAGACACCCCATACGGTGCCAACGCTGAGCGGCTTAGCCGGGGCTTTGCCGCCGTGGGCCGTGCAGGCATGCCATCCGAGAAGGTCGCTGAAACGATCCCGAAGGCGCTCGAAAGCCGTGCGCGCCCGTGCGCGCTATGCGCCGGTGAGCCCAGCCGTCTTCAATCAGAGCCCGCCGCGGTGACTGCCGGTGCGACTCCTGGACCGGACCGTCGCGGGGCAGTTGGGCATCGCAGGAGGCGTCGAAGCTTAGAGTCCGAACGCGGCGCAGATCGCTTCCGCGGCCTGTTGGGGCGACATGGCGACGGTGTCGATCTGCAAGTCGTAGGTCACGTCCCGATGCACCAGATCGATTTGACCGCGCGCCAAGCCAATCACGCGGTCTCCCCGCGCCTGTTCCCGCGTCTCTATAATGTCGAGGGGGGCAAACAGCCCGACGAACTGAACTTCATGTCGGGCGGAAAGACGCCGATAGGCTTCGTACTCTCCGCCCAGCATCACGATGTCGACGACGATGTCGTTGCCTTGATCTGCAAGGGCTCCGATGGCTTCTGTCATGCCCCGCATGAGGCGCTGAAACACCGGACCCCGTTGGATCGAGATCACGGGCACCCCATCGATCTCCTCCTCTTGGAAGGTGAGGCCATCGGCGTCGCCCATCGTTCTTGCAGGCAGCATGCCGATGAAGGCGTCCATCGCGACGTGCAGCAAGGTGGCCTTAGCGCGTATCTGTAGGGCTTGCGCAGTCGAGCTCTTGCCGACGCTTGACACGCCGTTGAGGACGATGATCCGTGAGCCTGCCTGCTCCATGTCGCTCAAGCCTTCATTGATTGATCAAAGGTCTGCGGAGACGTGCCGCGGCGATAGGCCCCAAGGACGACGACAGGCAGGGTCAGCGAGGCCAGCGCCAGGATCCCGCGCACGACCTTCAGGCCCTCAGTCTCTGGCGTCCAGTGGATCACCGCCCAGACCGCGATGCCCCCGGCGAGGCCCAGGAGGGCGCGGACCGCGAGGTCCCGGAAGTCGGATCGTGGAACCGGTCGGGACGGTCGCGCCATGCTGTCATCCTTCCCAAGCGGGCGGGCTTGGACAGAATCACCCCTCGGGGTGCACCCTGCAAGTCGTTTCCGACCCATAGGAGGCAGGGGCTTTGGCCGCATCTGCGGGACCCGAGATCGAAAGGCTGATCAGCCTCCTCTCCCGCCTGCCGGGGTTGGGGCCCCGTTCGGCGCGCCGGGCCGCCCTCACCCTGCTCAAGCGCCGGGAGCAACTGATGACCCCCCTGGCAGAGGCCCTGGCCGACGCTGCAGCCAAGGTCCGGGCCTGCACCACCTGCGGCGCCCTCGACACCCGGGATCCCTGCACGGTGTGCTCGGACGGGACCCGGGACGCGGGCCTGGTCTGCGTGGTGGAAGAGGCCGGCTCCCTCTGGGCGCTCGAGCGGGGCGGGACCTTCCGCGGGCGCTACCACGTCCTTGGTGGCCTGCTCTCGGCCCTCGACGGGGTCGGTCCCGACGACCTCAGGATCGCCGCCCTGGTCGCCCGGGTCGCCGCCGGCGGGGTGCGCGAGGTCATACTGGCCCTGCCGGCCACCGTGGACGGCCAGACCACCGCCCACTACCTGGCTGAGCGGCTGTCGGGGTCGGGCGCCGAGGTCACCCTGTTGGCCCGGGGCGTTCCCGTGGGCGGCGAACTGGACTGGCTGGACGACGGCACCCTGGCCCAGGCCCTGCGCGCCCGCCGTCCGGCCTGACCGCACCCGGTGACATGCCGGCGATTCCGGACTAGGAACACTTCATGAACTCCGAACTCCTGATCGCCCTCCTGGGTTTCGCCCTGGCCCTCATCGCCGGGGTCTGGGCCCTGTTCGAGCGGGGCCGGGCCGATCGCGCCGAGGCGCGGGTCTTTGACCTCCAGGGCACCGCCGCCCGGGTCCAGGTCATCGAGGACATGGCCGCCCGCAACGCCGAACTGCTGCAGGCCGAGGCCGCTGGCGCCATCGCCGACCAGCTTCTCCTCCGCGCCAACGAGAGCTTCGAGCTGCGCGAGAAGCTGGCCGAGGAGAAGCTGGCTGGCCAGCTCAAGCCCGTGACCGACACCCTTGAGAAGTTCCAGAAGCAGGTCACCGACATGGAGACCGCCCGGGCCCAGGAGACCGGGGGCCTGCGCGAGCAGATCGGCGCCCTCCTCCAGGCCTCCACCGCCGCCCGGGACGAGACCCAGAAACTCACCGCCGCCCTGCGCCGGGGGGTCGGCGTGCAGGGACGCTGGGGCGAGCAGACCCTGGTCAACGTGCTGGAGATGGCCGGCCTGCAAAACCGCTTCGACTTCCTGGAACAGGTCACCCTCAGCAATGGCGAGCGCCGCCAGAGGCCGGACGTCATCGTGCGCATGCCCGGGGGCGGCGAGCTGGTGATCGACGCCAAGGTCTCGGTCAGCGCCTTCCTCGACGCCCAGGAGGCCGCCGACGAAGCCCAGCGCGAGGCCGCCCTGGCCCGCCACGCGGACAGCGTCCGGGGCCACATGCGCACCCTCGCCTCCCGGGGCTATCAGGACGAACTGGGCGGCAGCGCCGACTTCGTGGCCATGTTCATCCCCGGCGACAGCTTCCTGGTGGCCGCCCTTGACCGCCAGCCGGACCTCCTGAACGAGGCCATGGCCCAGAAGGTCGTGGTGGTCACGCCCACCACCCTCTTCGCCCTCTGCAAGGCCGTGGCCTACGGCTGGCGGGTCGAGGACCAGGCCAAGGGCGCCGCCGAGATCGCCCGGGTCGGACGCGAGCTCTACAAGCGGCTGGCCGACATGGGCGGCCACATGGCCGGGGTTGGCAAGGCCCTGGAGCAGGCGGTGGTCAAGTACAATCAGGCGGTGGGCTCCCTGGAGAGCCGGGTCCTTCCCCACGCCCGGCGCTTCGAGACCCTGGGCGTGGACCATGAAGGCAAGTCCCTGCCCGAGCTGACCCAGATCGAGACCAGCGCCCGCCGCCCGGCGGGCCAGGATCCGGGGGCGGGCGACAGCCCGGCTTGACGCTGCGCCAGCCCGTCCCTAACTGGCGAAACCATGGCCGTCCTCGATATCCTCACTGTCCCTCACCCCGTGCTGAAGCAGGTCTCCACACCCGTCGAGCGTGTGGATGACGACCTGCGCCGGCTGATGGACGACATGCTGGAGACCATGTACGCGGCCCCTGGCATCGGCCTCGCCGCCATCCAGGTGGGGGTTCCGAAGCAGGTGATCGTCATGGACCTGGCCCGGCAGGGCGAGCCGCCCCAGCCGCGCTACTTCGTCAATCCCGAGATCCTGTGGGCCTCCGAGGAGACCGCTCCTTACGAGGAGGGCTGCCTGTCCGTGCCCGAGGTCTACGACGAGGTGGACCGCCCGGCCCGGGTGAAGCTGCGCTATCTCGACTATCACGGCCAGGAGGTCACCGAGGAGGCCGAGGGCCTGTTCGCCGTCTGCATCCAGCACGAGATGGACCACCTCAAGGGTGTGCTCTTCATCGACCACCTGTCCCGGCTGAAGCGCGACCGGGCGGTGGCCCGTGTGCGCAAGCTGGCCCGCACGGGCTGATCCAGCCCCCTCCGGTTCCCTCGCCGCCGCGGGAGGGGTAAACCCCGGCCATGCGCCTCGCCTTCCTCGGTACCCCGGACATCGCCGCCGCCTGCCTCGACGCCGTGGCGAAGGCCGGTCACGAGGTCGCCGCGGTCTACGCCCAGCCGCCTGCGCCCCGGGGACGCGGGCAGGCCGTGCGCCCCTCGCCCGTCCAGGCCCTGGCGGAGACCCTCGGCCTGCCTGTCCGCACCCCCGCCTCCATGCGCGACCCCGCCGAGGTCGAGGCCTTCCGGGCCTTGCACCTCGACGCCGCCGTCGTGGTGGCCTACGGCCAGATCCTGCCCCGCGAGGTGCTGGAGGCCCCGCGGCTGGGCGCCTTCAACCTCCACGCCTCCCTCCTGCCCCGCTGGCGGGGCGCGGCGCCCATCCAGCGCACCATCATGGCCGGCGACACTGAGACCGGGGTCCAGGTCATGCGCATGACCGAGGGGCTGGACGAGGGGCCGATCCTGTCCACCGCCCGCCTCGACATCCGGCCGGACGAAACAGCAGGCAGCCTGCACGATCGAATGGCCGAGGCCGGCGCCGCCCTGCTGGTCGCGACCCTCGCGGACATCGCCGCTGGCCGGGCGGTGGAGACCCCCCAGGCCGAAGACGGGGCCACCTACGCCAGGAAGATCAGCGCCAGGACCGCCCGCCTGCGCTGGACCCGGACCGCCGCCGAGCTGGACTGCAAGATCCGCGGGCTCTCGCCCTTTCCCGGCGCCTGGTTCGAGGCGCCCGGCCCGCGAGGCCCGGTCCGCGTCAAGGCCCTGCTCAGCCGCGCCGAGGCCGGATCCGGCGCCCCCGGCGAGGTGCTGGACGACGCCCTCCTGGTGGCGACCGGCGAGGGCGCGGTGCGCCTGCTGCGCCTCCAGCGCGAGGGCCGGGGACCACAGGACGCCGCCGACTTCCTGCGCGGCCTGCCCCTGCCCTCCGGGACGAAGCTGGACTGATGCCCCGCTACCGCCTGACCCTCGAGTACGACGGCGGCCCCTACAAGGGCTTCCAGGCCCAGGACGACCTGCCCACGGTGCAGGGGGCGGTGGAGAGGGCGGTCCTGGCCTTCACGGGCGAGAGCGTGCGCCTTCAGGCCGCCGGCCGCACGGACACAGGCGTCCATGCTACGGGCCAGGTGGTCCACGTGGACCTGACGAGGGAATGGCCGGCCCTGACCGTGCGCAACGCCCTCAACGCCCACCTGGTCGACGAGGCGGTGGTGGTCCTGGACGCCGAGGTCGCGCCCGAGGACTGGCACGCCCGCTTCTCGGCCACCGAGCGTCGCTACCTCTACCGCATCCTCAACCGCCCGGCGCCCCCGGCCCTCGACCGCGGCCGGGTCTGGCATGTGAAGTCGCCGCTCGACGCCGGGGCCATGCACGCCGCCGCCCAGGTCCTGGTCGGCCACCATGACTTCACCACCTTCCGCGACCTCGCCTGCCAGGCGAAGTCGCCGGTCAAGACCCTGGACGTCGCCGAGGTCAGCCGCAGGGGCGAGGAGGTCTGGCTCAGCTTCGCCTCGCGCTCCTTCCTGCACCGGCAGGTGAGGTCGATGACCGGCACCCTGGCCGAGGTGGGGATCGGGCGCTGGACCGCAGCGGACGTGAAGGCGGCCCTGGAGGCCCGGGACCGCCGGGCCTGCGGCCCTGTCGCGCCCGCGACGGGCCTCGTCCTGACAGGCGTCGCCTACGCCGACGGCGGGGCGGCGAAGTAGCGGCGGATCAGGGTCTCGTAGACGGCCTGCAGGCGGCGGATCTCGTCCACCGGCGCCCGCTCGTCGACGGCGTGCATGGTGCGGCCCACCAGGCCCAGCTCCACCACCGGGCAGAGGGCGCGGATGAATCGGGCGTCCGAGGTGCCGCCGGTGGTCGACAGGTCCGGCCTCTGGCCGGACACCGCCTCCACGGCGCCGGCCACCAGCTCGGTGAAGGGGCCCTGCTCGGTCAGGAAGGCCTCGCCGCTGATTGCCGGGGTCAGGGTGATCGTCCCGGGGAAGCCTTCCGACGCCCGGTCGGCCTCGGCCTGGATCCAGGCGGCGAGGTCCGCCCCCCGGTGAGCAGGATTGAACCGGATGTTCAGCCGGGCCGTGGCGACGGCGGGGATCAGGTTGGTGGTGGGATTGCCCACGTCGATGGTGGTGACCTCCAGGTTTGAGGGCTGGAAGTCCGCATAGCCCTCGTCCAGCACCCGGGCCTGCAGGGCCGCAAGCAGGCGGATCAGGACCGGCACGGGATTGGCCGCGCGGTGCGGATAGGCCACGTGGCCCTGCACCCCCTCGACCCGGATCCCGACATTGATGGAGCCCCGGCGGCCGATCTTGACCATGTCCCCGAAGCTCTCGGCGCTGGTCGGCTCGCCGACGATGCAGTGGTCGATGACCTCGCCCTCGGCCCTCAGGGTCTCGACCACCCGCTTGGTGCCGTCGAGGGCCACGCCCTCCTCGTCGCCGGTGATGAGGAAGGACAGGGAGCCCTTCACCGCGCCCTCGGCCAGGGCCGAAGCGGCGGCGGCGGCGAAGGCGGCGATGGCGCTCTTCATGTCCACGGCGCCCCGGCCGATCAGCACCCCGTCGACGATGTCGGCGGCGAAGGCCTCGCGGCTCCAGGCGGCGGCGTCGCCCACCGGCACCACGTCGGTGTGGCCGGCGAAGCAGAGGTTGGGCCGGGCCGTCCCGATCCTGGCGTAGAGGTTCTCGATCTCGCCGAACCGCATCCGGCGGCAGACAAAGCCCAGGCCCGCCAGGACCTGCTCGACCACATCCATGGCCCCGGCGTCGGCGGGGGTGACGGACGGACGGCGGATCAGCTCGCGGGTCAGCTCGACGGCGTCGATCCCGGCCATGGGCCTAGTCCCTCAGGAGTTCGTTGATGGAGGTCTTGGCCCGGGTGCGGGCGTCCACCGTCTTCATGATCACCGCGCAATAGGTCCCGGGAAGGCCCTCGTGCGGGCTCGGGCGGCTCCCGGACATGACCACCGAATAGGGCGGCACCTCGCCTGTGAAGACCTCCCCGGTCCGGCGGTCGATGATCGGGGTGGTGGAGGTCAGGTAGACGCCCATGGACAGGACGCTGCCCTCGCGCACGATCACCCCCTCGGCGACCTCGGAGCGGGCGCCGATGAAGCAGTTGTCCTCGATGATGGTCGGATTGGCCTGCAGGGGCTCCAGCACCCCGCCGATGCCCGCGCCGCCGGACAGGTGCACATTCTTGCCGATCTGGGCGCAGGATCCGACCGTGGCCCAGGTGTCGACCATGGTTCCCTCGTCGACGAAGGCGCCGATGTTCACGAAGGAGGGCATCAGCACCACGTTGCGGGCGATGAAGGCGCCCTTGCGCACCACGCAGCCGGGCACGGCGCGGAAGCCGGCGGCCTCGAACCGGGATTCGCTCCAGTCCTCGAACTTGGTGTCCACCTTGTCCCAGTAGGGGCCGGGGCCGGGGGCGTGGTGGACCCGGTTCGGGTTCAGGCGGAAGGACAGGAGGATGGCCTGCTTGACCCACTGGTGCGTCGTCCAGACGCCGTCCTCGCCTCGGCTCGCCACCCTCAGGGCGCCGCTGTCCAGCTGTCGCAGGGTCTCGTCCACGGCGGTGCGCACCGGACCAGTGGTGGCGGTGGAGACCTGGTCGCGGGCCTTCCAGGCGGCTTCGATCTCGGTGCGGAGGTCGGCGTAGGTGAGGCTCATCAGGCGGTCTCCCGGAGGCGGGCGTGATTGAGGAAGGGGGTCAGGCGCGCGGTGCGGTGATGGACAAACATCGCCTCCGAAGCCCGGGCGCGGGGGCCGACCAGGACCGTCGTCATGCCGAGGTCGAAGGCCGGCTTCAGGTTGCGCTCGGAGTCCTCGAAGAAGGCGGTGGCGGCGGGATCCAGGCCATGGCCCTCGATCATCCGCAAAAAGCCCAGCGGGTCGGGCTTGGGCGCGAAACCGAAGGAGTGGATGTGGAAGACCTCGTCGAACAGGTGGGTCAGGCCCAGGTGGTTCAGCACCCGCTCGGCATGGAAGTCGTCGGCGTTGGTGAAGATCAGCCGGCGACCGGGCAGGCGGGCCAGGGCGACCAGCAGTTCCGGGTCATGGGCCAGGGCGTCCAGGCTCAGATCGTGGAACAGGGCGTGGAAGTCCGCCGGGTCGACCCCGTGGTGGCGCATCAGCCCGCCCAGGGTCAGGCCATGCTCGGCCAGGTACTTCTTCTGCAGGGCGAAGGCGTCGTCCCGCTCCAGACCCGTCACCTTCATGACGAAGGCGGTCATGCGGCTCTCGACCTGCCGCATGAAGCCGGACTCCTCCGGGTAGAGGGTGTTGTCCAGGTCGAACAGCCGGGTGTCGATATGGCTGAGGTCCGGTCTCATCGGGTGATCAGGGTTCCCGACCCGTGCTCGGTGAACAGCTCGACCAGCATGGCGTGGG
>NZ_JADCBG010000029.1 GCF_020253645.1 Phenylobacterium sp. | reverse complement strand
GCAGCCATCAGCAAGCGACGGCGCTCGGTGGAGGAAGGGATACGCATCGACTCGCGGTACTTGGCGACGGTTCGTCTTGCGATGTCGACGCCGGAGGTCCTGAGGATTTCGACGATCCGGTCGTCGGAGTGGACATCCTCCCCTGGCCGTTCGCCGTCGATGAGCTGCCGGATCCGGTGCCGGACGCTCTCTGCGGAGTGCGCCTCACCCCCGCCTGTGGAGGGGATGGCGGCGGTGAAGAAGAACTTGAGCTCGAAAACGCCGCGGGGCGTTGCAATGTACTTGTTCGATGTCACCCGACTCACGGTCGACTCATGCATCCCGATGGCGTCGGCAATGGTGCGGAGGTTGAGCGGCCTCAGATGGCTCACGCCGAAGGCCAGAAAGCCATCCTGCTGGCGGACGACCTCCGAAGCGACCTTCAGAATCGTCCGCGCTCTCTGGTCCAGACACTTCAGGAGCCAGTTGGCCTGCGAATGGCAATCGGCGATAAAGGTCTTGTCGGCGTCGGTACGGGCGCCCGCAGAAACCCGCGCGAAAAAGCGGCGGTCGACGAGCAGCCTCGGAAGCGTGTCGCTGTTCAACTCGACGTCCCAAAGTCCTTCGGGACCCTGCCGGACGACCACGTCCGGGATCATCGGAACGGACGGCTCGCCGCCGAAGGCCGCCCCTGGGCGGGGGCTCAGGGCGCGAACCTCGGCGATCATGTCCCTCAGGTCTTCGTCATCGACGCCGCAGACCCGCTTCAGCGCCGCAAGATCCCGGCGCGCGAGCAGTTCGAGGTGATCGAGGAGCGCACGCATGGCCGGGTCGCAGCGGTTCTTCTCCCGCAACTGAAGGAAGAGACACTCCCTGAGGTTGCGCGCGAAAACGCCGACAGGCTCGAAGCCCTGGAGCACCGACAGAACGTCCTCGAGAAGCGATTCGTCGCAGGTGAGGCGCTCGGCGGTCTCGGCTATATCGACCCGCAGGTAGCCGTCGTCATCCACCGCATCGATCAGCACGAGGGCGGCGGCGTACTGCGGACCCTCAAGTCCCGAGATGACGAGTTGCTCGGTCAGGTGCTCCCGGAGCGTCAAGGGCCCCGCGAAGGGCTGTGAGAAGTCCTCGCCGGCCTCCGGAAGAGAGACGCCGGAGCCCGTGCGGGTCCAGTCGATCGTTCCTCCGGCGTCGCCGTCCGGCGCCAGATCCCCGGTGGCCCTTTCCCCGGGCGAGGCTTCTGAATCCCGCGAGATGTCCATGTCCGGCTCTGCGCCGGAATCCGGAATCTCATCCGTGGCGACCACACTGTCGGACCATGGCGCAAGCTCATCAGCGTCAGGTTCCAGCTCGATCTCCTCGCGGACAAGGAGAGGATTGCGCTCGAGCTCGGCTTCCAGAAAGGCCTCGAGCTCGATGTTCGACAACTGCAGCAGCTTGATCGCCTGCTGCAGCTGGGGCGTGATGACCAGCCCCTGTCCCTGCCGAACCTCGAGTCGTGCGCCAAGCGCCAACTCCGCCTCCTTGGCCTGCTTCTTGCTTGCAGATTAGCCCCGGATGGCAACCGTTTGGTTAACGGAGGCTCACTTCCCCGAAGATTTCAACGTCTGGAGGGACTCGATGAAGGCGCGGGCATCCGCTGCAGAGCGGTCCGGAATCTGTTCCATGGGAACGTGGCCAGCCTCCGGGTAGAGAATAAGGCGTGCGCCGGGAATGAGCTCGCCCAGCCGCCGGCCGACCCCGGGGGGCACGACCACATCCTTTTCGCCCTGCATCACAAGGGTCGGGACCGAGACCCCGGCGACAGCGTCCGGGGAGACGCGGTTCGGTCTCTCCCGGCCCGCGAGGATCATTTCCCTTCGCCCCGGCGCAAGGGCGAGCTCGACATACCGGTCAACGAGGGCCGGCGTGACCAGGGTCTCATCCACGTAGGCCCGTCTCAGGCCCGGCTCCGCGAGCGGGCGGGGATCAAGGGTGCGCAGGGCGGCGCGCCCCACCGGATTGGCCATGACCCGGAAGACAGCCGGCGGGCCTTCCCTGGGTTCGGCTCCAGGTTCAGCTTCCGGTCGGGGCCCGACGGAAGCCACGAGAATCAGCCCCCGGAGGCGGTCCGGGTGGCTGAGGGCGAAGTTCCAGGATGCGCCGCCCCCCATGGAGTTCCCCGCCAGGACGAAAGGGCCCAGATCGAGCCGCCGGGTCAGCTGGTCGATGACCTCCACCTGTCCGGCGGTGGATATCCGATAGCCGGGCGGGGTCATGGTCAGACCGTGGGCCGGAAGGTCCAGGGTCACCACCCGGTAGGTGTCGCCAAGGCGGGCCACCCAGGGCTCCCAGGTATCTAGATTGGCCGCGAATCCATGGACCAGAACCAACGGGGGGCCATTGGCCTGGCCCTGGTCGCGATAATGGACGCTGACTCCGTTCTCCAGGGTGACGAACTTCGACGTCGGGTTGGCGTACTTGGCCTTGAGGGTCTCGTACGGAATGTCACGAGCGCAGCCTGCGAGGGTGGCTGCAAACAGGGCGGCCGCGGCGACGGCCAGGGTCCTCAGGGGCATCCGAATCTCCGGTTCAGTCCAGCCCGAGCCGCACAAACTGCGACTCCGGCGCGTCAATCGCTTTCAGGGCCAGGCTGAGACGACGCGCCGCGTCGGCCTCCGGCGCCTGTCCCGCAAGGTTTCGGACCTCCTCGGGATCGGAGGCCCTGTCGAAGAGATAGTGCCCCGAAGACCGGGTGCGAGCCCAGAACGGCAGGTGATCGCCCTCGCCATAGGTCTGATGGATGACCGGTATCTCGGAGCCGGGCATCCGGTCCAGGAAGGCGCGGTGATCCGGGGGAGGAAGCGCCACATGTCGGTCGATCAAGTGGGTGGGCATGGTGGACCAGCGGTTGGACATCATGGACAGGGGCGCATTCGGCCCGACAGGCGCCCGGGCGTACTTCCACTCCCGAGTGACCAGGTGAACCTCCCGCCCCCACACCCCGGTGAGCAGATGGTCCCGGATGCTGTCACACTCACCCCTGAGAAGCGGCAGGAGGGACCTGCCATGGGTCCTCTGCCGGACCTGGACGCCGAACAGGTCGGCGAGGGTGGCGAACAGGTCGACGCTGGTGGTCAGGGCGCTGCAGGTGCCGGGCGCAATCCCCGGATGACGGATCATGAGCGGGATGTGGCCCAGGGTGTTGTAGACGGGAACCCCGGGCTTTCCCCAGATGTCCTTCTCACCGAGATAGTGACCGTGGTCCGTACACACCACGACGAGGGTGTCATCCGCCAGACCCTTGTCCTCGATCGCCCTGAAGACCCGGCCAAGCCAGTGATCGATCATGGAGAGCTTGGCCCCGTAGCTGGCCCTGAGCCGGCGCGCGGAAGCCTCGCTCAGAACCCCTTTCGCCAGCGCCCCCTGCATGTACGGGGGCCAGATCATGGGCGGCCCCTCGTAGTCGGGATCATACATGGAGGCCCAGGGCTCAGGCGTATCAAAAGGCTCGTGGGGATCGAACTCGTCGATGAACAGGAAGAAACGGTCATGCCAGCCGGCGTTCTCCTCGATCCAGCGCGCGGCGGCGGCCATGGTCCTCGGACCCGGGAAGTCGGACTCGTCGCGGAACCATCCCCTGCTGTCGTGATAAGGCATGTGATCCCGTCCGAAGATGGGCGCGCCGGCCCAGCTGGGATCAGGCCGGGTCTTCCAGGGATCACCCTCGTGCCCACGCTCATAGGCCCATGCGGTGAAGTCCACATGGTAGTTCTCGCCGCCGGTCTCGAACAGGTGAGGGTGGTCGGAGATGAGCTGGGAGACCACGCCGGCCTTGTGCAGCTCGTAGGTGATCGCATCCTCCCATATCTCCACCGAACCCCAGGCCCGCCAGAGGAAGTCGAGGGCGCCGCAGAGAATGTCATGCCGGGCGGGCATGCAGGGAAGCGAGCCGGTATGGTGGTTGTCGAACCGAACGGCCGTTCGGGCGAAGGCGTCGAGATTGGGGGTGGCGAATTCGGTTCCGCCATAGGCGCCCAGCATGTGCCGGTTCAGGCTGTCGAGGAGGATGACGACGGCGTTTCGCGGCATGGGGCCCCTTTTCCTCTCTTGCCCGCCCCCCGGTCGGGGGCGCGGACCTTCAGGCGAACTGGTCCCCGAGATAGACCCGCCGAACCTCTGGATTGTCGACGATCTCGGCCGGCGTTCCCTCCAGGAGAAGCTCGCCAGCGTGGATGATGGCGGCGCGGTCGATGATGTCCAGCGTCTCGCGCACATTGTGGTCGGTGATCATGATCCCGATGCCGCGCGCCCTCAGATAGCCGATGACGTCGCGGATGTCGGCGATCGCGAGGGGATCGATGCCGGCGAACGGCTCATCGAGCAGCATGTAGGCGGGTTCGGAGGCCAGGGCCCGGGCGATCTCGACCCGTCTCCGCTCTCCCCCGGACAGGGAGACCGCCGGCGATTTCCGGAGGTGATCGATCCGGAGTTCGGCGAGAAGTCCCGACACGGTCTCCCGCGCACGGCTCGGGTCTGGCTCCCTCAACTCGGCGACCGACATGACGTTCTCCTCCACGGTCATGCCACGGAAGATTGACGGCTCCTGGGGCAGATAGCCCAGCCCCATCCGGGCGCGCTGGTACATCGGCTGATCGGTGATGTTCTCCCCGTCCAGCCAGATTGCACCCTGGTCGGCGGCGACGAGACCGGTGATCATGTAGAAGCAGGTTGTCTTGCCGGCGCCATTCGGCCCCAACAGCCCCTTGACTTCGCCGCGGCCCAGCCGAAGCGAGACGCCCTTGACCACCGCCCGGCCGCGGTAGGTCTTGCCGATCTGGTCCACGACCAGACCATCCTGTTCAGGAGGCTTGCTCATCGGCGTCTACTTCGGGGTCTGGGGGGCGCCCCCCGGGAAGATCACGGTCCGGACCCTCTGACCCCCTGTTCCGCCGCCGGCTTCCATGCGGGCGTCCCCGGTGACCGTGTTCACCACCAGTCGGTCACCCTTCATGACATCCTGCCCGCGCGAGGCGACCACGGACCCCGTGACGGTCAGGACCTGGGTTTGCGCATCGTAGACCGCCCGGTCGCCCCGGACCCGCTGTTCGGGAGTGACGTAGAAGACCGTGCCTGTGGCTTCCATGCTCAACAGTTCGCTGCTGCATCCATCCTTGCCGCCGGCCTCGGGCGCATAAACGATCTTCAGCATGTCCGCCCGCAGTCGGCTTGTTTCCTGCAGCGCCTCGGCCCGGCCGCTGTATACGGCGGCGCATTGGCTGTTCACCAGCTCGAGCTGGTCTGCGGTGATGTCCACCGGCGCGCGGGAGTTCCGGGCCAGCTGGGCGTAGGCCGACAGCGGGGCGAGCATCGTGAGGGCCGAGGCGATCGCGGCCAATCCTGAGACCAGACCTGCAAGGAAAGGCATCTGGCGGCCAACGGGGGAGTGTCTCATCTACAGTCGTCCCTGGGCTCAGGGCCCGGTTCCCGGCTCGAGGCGGGTCCTGACTCCCCCTCCGAACACGAGACGGTCGCCCCTGTCATACACGCCATAGGACTTTGCGATGATTTCTCCAAGCGAACCCACACCCTGAATGGCGCCATCCCCCACCAGTTCGCCGAGAAGGGTGTCGAACCTGGAGGCGCCCGTGGCGAAGCTGATATCCCCGCTGCTGAGCCGGACGTCGCCCGACAGCTTCAGGAGATGCTCGGACTCGTTGAAGTCACCCTTCAGGGCGGAGACACGGATCGGCTCCTGGGGATCGCGGTTGAGGACGAGGACCGGCCGGTCCAGGAGGACCCTGTCGTAATCAGCGGGGTCGCGGGTCGCCGTCTGCGCGGTCAAGGTGAAGGCCCGCCCCCTCCGGTCCTGTCCCACGAACTTGGGTTTCACCAGCTGGATCGGCGTCTGGGCCTCCACCGGGCGTGTCCCCGGGCCGGACAGCGCCGCCACAGCGACATAACCTGCAAGACCGAGCAGGATGACGCCGATCAAGGCCGGCAGGAGCCGCCTCAGGAGGCGCACCCGCTGAGAGCGGCGGCGCCAGGACATGGCCTCATGCGAGGGGCGCGAGCCGTGGTGAAGAAGGCTCTCGGTCATGGCCGACGGTCCACCCCGGCCTTATGCATGCGCGAAGATATCGGTCTCCTCCCAGCCGGCCAGGTCAAGCAGGGCCCGGTGCGGAAGGAAGCGGAAACAGGCGTCGGCCAGGTCGGCGCGGCCTTCCCGGCGAAGCATGTCGTCCAGCCGCTCGCGCAGCCGGTGCAGGTGCAGGACGTCGGAAGCCGCATAGGCGACCTGCTCAGGAGACAGGGCCGGCGCCCCCCAGTCCGAGCTCTGCTGCACCTTGGACATGTCGACCCCGAGGAGTTCCCGGGAAAGGTCCTTCAGTCCGTGCTTGTCCGTATAGGTCCGCGCCAGCTTGGAGGCGATCTTGGTGCAGTAGACGGGCGCCGTCACCACCCCCAGGTGCAGGCGGAACATGGCGATGTCAAAACGCCCGAAGTGCAGGATCTTGGTGACCGCCGGGTCCGCGAGCAGGGCCTTCAGGTTGGGCGCGTCATAGCCGGGCCGGGACAGCCGGACCAGATGAGCGTCGCCGTCGCCGGCCGAGAGCTGGACCACGCACAGCGGGTCGCGGCCCAGGCGCAGGCCCATGGTCTCGGAGTCCACAGCCACGGAGTCGACGCCCTCGAAGAGGCCGTCGGGAAGATCGCCTTCATGAAGATAGTTCGCCACGGTCCGCCGTCTCCGCCGGTTGATTGTGCTTCGTCCCCCCGGAGGAGGACGGTGGTGCCCAGGAAAGGACTCGAACCTTCACGGCCGTTAAGCCACTGGCACCTGAAGCCAGCGCGTCTACCAATTCCGCCACCTGGGCCCGATCCGTCGGACCGTGCGAGCGCGCTTCCTTAGGGCCAAGTCCCCGCCCGGTCAACGGGCATGCAGCCTCGGGCGCAGGCGCTGATTGCAGGCTGGCGAGGCATCGTCTATCCCCACTGTCCTGTCCTGCACCGCGGAGCCCAGACGTCATGCCCGACCTCGTCACCGTGTTCGGCGGTTCCGGATTCATCGGCGCCCAGATTGTCCGGGCCCTCGCCAGACGGGGCGCCCGCATCCGGGTCGCCGTGCGTCAGCCTCATCTGGCGCACGCCATGCGGCTTATGGGCGATGTCGGCCAGGTGGAGGTGGTGCAGGCCAATGTGAGGGACCCCGGATCAGTGGCGCGGGCTACGGACGGGTCCGACGCCGTCGTCAACCTCGTCGGCCTGCTCTTCGAGACCGGGCGGCAGACCTTCCAGGCCGTCCATGTGGACGCCGCCAGGACCCTTGCGGAAGCCGCCTCCGCCGTCGGGGCCCGGATGGTCCAGATGTCCGCCCTCGGCGCCGATCCGGTCTCCGCCTCGCGTTACGCGCGAACAAAAGCCGGAGGCGAGGCGGCGGTCCGGGAGGTCCTGCCCTCCGCGGTCATTCTCCGCCCCTCCATCGTCTTCGGGCCAGGCGACGACTTCTTCAACAAGTTCGCCGAGATGGCGGTGGTGAGCCCGTTCCTGCCGCTGATCGGCGGCGGGCGCACCCGCTTCCAGCCGGTCTTCGTCGGGGATGTCGCGCGGGCGGCGGCGGCGGTGACTCTGGAGTCCCAGCATGCGGGCCGCACCTTCGAGCTGGGCGGGCCCGGAGTCTTCACCTTCCGGGAGATTCTGGACCTGATCCAGAAGGAAACCGGCCGCCGGCGGCTCTATGCGCCCCTGCCCTTTTCAGTCGCCAGCCTCGTGGGGACACTCTGCACGCCCCTCGCCCTCACCCCGATGGCCCCGCCCCTGACAGCCGACCAGGTCGAGCTTCTCAAGGTCGACAATGTCGTTTCCGGACAGTTCCCGGGACTCGCTGACCTGGGCGTCGCGCCCGAGACCGTAGAAGCCATTCTGCCGACCTACCTCTACCGCTTCCGCAAGGGCGGACAGTTCGCCGGGGCGTCTGGCGGGATCGCAGCCTGAGTCAGGCCGAGCCGAGCAGGACAAGCCCTGCGGCGCCGACAACGATCCGCCACCAGCCGAAGGGCGCGAAACCCGCGCGGCCGACGATCTCGAGCATGAACTTCACGACGGCGTAGCCGACGATGAAGCTGACCAGGAAGCCAAGCGCCAGGAGACCGATCCTGTCACCCTGGATGTCCCCCCGGCTCGACCAGAAATCGAGTACGAAGGCGCCGGCCATGGTGGGCATGGCGAGGAAGAAGGAGAATTCCGCGGCCGCCCTCTTTTCGACCCCCATCAGCATCGCGCCGACAATGGTCCCGCCGGAGCGAGATACGCCGGGGATCAGGGCAAGGGTCTGGAACAGACCGATGATCAGCGACGTCTTCAGGCTGAGGGCCATGGCGTCGTTCTCCCTGGCCGGCGGAGCCCGGCGGTCAATGACGAGGAGCACAACGCCGCCGATGATCAATGACCAGCAGATGAGTCTGGGACTCTCGAAGAGCACGCCCTTGATGAGGTCATGCAGCAGGGCGCCGGCGAGGGCGCCGGGCAGGAAGGCGACGAGGACGGACAGCACGAAGTGACGCGAGCGCTGGGAGACCGGGAGGCTCGTCGCCACGTCCCACAGCTTCCGGAAATAGAGGGCGACCACGCCAAGTATGGCGCCAAGCTGGATGAGGACGATGAAGGTGTCCCAGAACCCCGGCGGCAGGCCGAGGGCCGTCTTCGCCAGCAGCAGGTGACCCGTGGAGGAGACCGGAATGAACTCGGTGAGCCCCTCGACCACCCCCAGGATTATGGCGGAGATCCATTCGGGCATGGGCGGCTCCTCATCCGGTCTCCGCCCGGCGGTCGAGCGGATAACTGCGCTCCAGCCGATAGCGTGATCCGTCGGGACCGCGCCAGCTTGAATACAGCCCGAAGCTGTCGACCCGGAAGTCTGGCGTCTTCAGGATCTCGGCGAAGCTGAGCCACCCGGCCACCGCCTCGGGCGAAGGGCGGTTCAGGTAGGCGAGGGTGACGTGAGGCGTATAGGTCCGGGCGTCGGGCGGCAGACCCGCGCGCCGTCCTGCGATCTCACATGCGCGCGCCAGCCGGGACAGGGGCGCGGAAGGCGCCACCCTGGCCCAGACCGCGTGAATGTCGCGCCCCTCTCCGAAGGCGCCGGCCCCGGCGAGATGAAGGGTCAGGGGCGCGCCGCCGATCCTGGAGAGTTCGGCGTCGAGATCATCGGCAAGGTTCCCGGGCAGGTCTCCTGCGAACTTCAGGGTGATGTGAAGAGCCTCACGGGGACGCCAGTCGGCGCCGCGCAGGTTCTGCTGGAAGGGGGCCAACGCCTCAGCGACCTCGTCCGGCAGACTCAGGGCGGCGAACAGACGGATCATGGCGACAGCCTACCTTCGCGATATGCTTGCACAAGACGCGCGCTGCACCGATATTCTCCCCACGCCCGCTCCGGGCGAACGGAAAGGACCCTCGTTCGATGAACGACTTCAACAACAGGTCGGCCCATACCGTTCTGGTGGATCGCGCCGACATGGCCGTCGACGCCGGCCTGCGACAGTTCATGCTCGGCGTCTACAACAAGGTTGCACTGGGCCTGGTGGTTTCCGGCGCCATGGCCTGGTTCACCGGCATGTTCCCGCCGGTGCGCGACCTGATGTACACCGTCTCCGCCGACGGGCGGATGGCGGGCATGACCCCTCTGGGCTTGATCGTCAGCTTCGCGCCCCTCGCCATCATCCTCTTCTCAAGTTTCTCCAAGGGCGGGCAGACCCCCCGGGGCGCGGCCATCGCCTACTGGAGCATCGTCGTCCTGATGGGCGCCTCCCTGGGCGTCCTCACCCTGGTTTACACCGGTCAGGCTCTGGCCTCGACCTTCCTGATCACCGCCATCGCCTTCGCGGCCCTGTCCCTTTACGGCTACGCCACCAAGCGTGACCTCTCAGGCCTTGGCAGCTTCCTGATCGTCGGCCTGATCGGCCTGATCCTGGCCTCTCTGGTCAACATCTTCCTGAAGCTGCCCATGATGAGCTTTGTCATCAGCGTCCTCGGCGTCTTCATCTTCGCGGGCCTGATCGCCTTCGACACCCAGCGCCTGAAGATGATGTATTACGACCTTGGCGGCGATGAAGGCTCAACGGCCGTGGCCACCAACTACGGGGCCCTGAGCCTCTACCTGAACTTCATCAACCTGTTCCAGTTCCTGCTCAGCCTGCTGGGCGAGCGCCGCTGACGAACCAAGACGTTCCGGATCCGGGCCCCGGCGGGAGACCGCCGGGGCCCTTTTCCTTTCGGCTCAGTCGACGACGCGGAACCTGCGGGAGTCGAACACGGTGAGCACCTGGGCCAGGTCATGGCCCCGCTTCAGGATCATGCCGCCTTCGCCAATCACCGCCCAGGCGCCCTGGCGGCGGGCCAGGGCCGGGCGTTTTTCGATCCGGTAGGCAGGGGCCTCGGAAGACCGGCGAAAGACCGAGAACACGCAGGCGTCAGGCAGGGGATCGATGGCGTAGTCCTTCCACTCGCCGGCCGCGACCATGCGTCCGTAAAGGTTCAGGATGCGGGTGAACTCCGCACGCTCGAAGAAGACGCGGCCCGGAGATCCGGCCGCCGGGAAAGAGTCCGCCGACATGCAGGCAGGTTAGCCCCCCCTCGTTGCATCGGGCAATCGCCACGCGGGCACACAACAGGCCGCGAAAAGACCTTATTTCGGTCGCGAGGCCGCCCGATAGCTCCCCGAGGGTGTCTTCGTCGGCTGGCCGGAACCGAATCCCGGGCTTCTGAACAGCCCCCCCAGCCCCCCGTCCGGGGTCGCTTCGAGGTCCAGCCGACACCCCAGCCCGTCCCTTCGAAGCGGCGCGCCTCAGGCGGAAGGCTGGCTTCGTTCTGCAGACAGGATGCGTCCGCCGCGCGGCGCCTGGACGACCACGACGGTGACAAGGCCGGGCTCCGACGCCTCGGGCAGGTTCCAGGCCAGATCTCGGCCTCGCCAGGTTCCCAGTCTCCGGAGTTCCCGGACGGCGTTGACCGCCACGACCGTCTGACCGCGGTTGTCGCCTCGCCTGACCTGGACGCTCCGCGGTCTTGGATCGTACCTCACCATCCAGACCTCTGCGCCGCCTCTCGGGGCCCGACCGGCGGCGACCCTG
>NZ_JADCBG010000028.1 GCF_020253645.1 Phenylobacterium sp. | reverse complement strand
CTTCTCGATGCGGTGACGCCGACCCGGCTGCCCGGCCTGGACCTGGCGCCCGCCGACCCCGATCTCTCCGGGGTCGAGATCGAGCTGGGCCAGGAGGCGCGGCGCTCCTTCCGGCTGCGCGACGCCCTCGAGGCGGTGCGGGCGTCCGGGCGCTATACCTATGTCCTGATCGACTGCCCTCCCTCCCTGAACCTCCTGACCGTCAACGCCATGGCGGCGGCGGACGCCGTGCTCGTGCCCCTCCAGTGCGAGTTCTTCGCCCTCGAGGGCCTCAGCCAGCTGATGCGCACCGTGGACCTGGTCCGGGGAAGCCTGAACCCGCGGCTGGAGATCCAGGGCGTCGTGCTGACCATGTTCGACCGCCGCAACCGCCTGTCCGAGCAGGTGGCGGGCGATGTCCGCAGCCATTTCGGCGAGACGGTCTACCAGACGGTGATCCCGCGGAATGTGCGCGTGTCCGAGGCGCCGTCCTTCGGCAAGCCGGTCCTTGTCTACGACATCAACTGCGCGGGCAGTCAGGCCTATCTGAGGCTGGCCCGGGAAGTCGTCCAGCGCGAGCGCGCGCGGCGACAGGCGGCCTGAGGAGGCCCCGATGGCTGAGAAGCGAGGACTGGGCCGGGGCCTTTCCGCCCTCCTGGGAGAGGCGGCGCCCCCCCCGCCGCCTCCGCCGGGCAGCGTGACCGAGATTCCGATCCACCATATCCATCGCTTCGAGGCCCAGCCGCGCGCCCGCTTCACCCCGGAGGAGATGGAGGCCCTGACCGAGTCCATCCGGGCGAACGGCGTCCTTCAGCCGATCCTGGTCCGGGCTCATCCCTTCAACGCGGACCATTTCGAGCTGATCGCCGGGGAGCGGCGATGGCAGGCCGCCCAGCGGGCGGGGTTGCACGCCATCCCGGCCCTCATCCGGCAGATGACCGACGTCGAGCAGCTCGAGGCGGCCATCGCCGAGAACGTCCAGCGGGAGTCCCTGACGCCGATGGAAGAGGCTTACGGCTACCACAGCCTGGTGGAGCGATATGGCCGCACCCAGGCCGAGGTCGCCCAGGCCATGGGCAAGAGCCGGCCGCATGTGGCCAACGCCATCCGCCTCCTCTCCCTGCCCCCGGAGGTCCAGGGCATGGTGTCGGAATCGGAGTTGAGCGCCGGCCACGCCCGGGCCCTGCTCGGGGCGCCAGACCCCCTCGCCGCCGCCCAGCTGGTCGTGCAGCGTGGTCTGTCCGTCCGCGAGACCGAGGCCTTGGTCAAGCGCCTGCAGTCTGACGCAGAGACCGGCTCTTCGCCGCGGTCCTCGACCCGGGCGGCCCGGAAGGACGCCGACACCCAGGCCCTGGAGTCCGACCTTTCCGCCGCGCTCGGCCTGAGGGTCGAGATCGCCGACCGAGGTGGCCAGGGCGAGGTCCGGATCCACTACGCCGCGCTGGAACAGCTCGACGAGATCTGCCGCCGGCTCTCGCGCCGGTAGGTCTTGGCCATATCGACTGGTTCGCCCCCCCCATGCCTGCCCTCTATGACCGTATCGGCGACGGCTATGCCGGACTTCGGCGGGCCGACCCCCGGATCGCCGCGAAGCTGGTCGCCGCCCTGGGTCCGCCCGCCCCCCTCCTGAACGTGGGGGCGGGAACGGGCAATTATGAGCCTGCGGATCGATGGGTCGTCGCGGTGGAGCCCTCAGTCGAGATGATCCGCCAGCGGACCGCAAGGGCGGCGCCCGCCGTCCGGGCTGTCGCCCAGGCTCTTCCCTTTGCCGATGGCGCCTTCGAGGCAGGGCTCGCCGTGCTGACGGTCCACCACTGGCCCGATCCCATCGCCGGCCTGCGGGAACTGAGGCGGGTGGTCCGGGGCCGGATCGTCATCCTGACCTTCGATCCCGCGGCCCGGCCCTGGCTGACCGACTACATTCCGGGTCTGGCCGCCCTGGACGAGGCCCGGATGCCCGCCCTGGACGTCTACGAAGCGGCTCTCGGTCCGGTCCGCATCACCCCCCTCGCCATTCCCCACGACTGCACGGACGGGTTCCTCTACACCTACTGGCGGCGACCAGAGGCCTACCTGGACGCCCGCATCCGCTCAGGCAGTTCGTCGTTTCGCGCCCTCGCCGATACCGGGGCGGGACTGGAGCGTCTTCGCGCCGATCTGGAAAGCGGTGAATGGGACAGACGCTATGGCGGCCTGAGAGGGCTGGAAACCTATGAAGCCGGCTACCGGCTGATCGTCTCCGGGTAATCCTCCGTAGACGGAGGTTTCTTAGAGCCCGAGGCGCCGTGCGCGGGCGGCGACCTGCAGGGCCAGCCGTTCGGCGATGAGGTCATCCGGCGCGCGGGCCGTCTTGCAGGCCCGGTCCGCCGCCAGGATGTCGCCGGAAACGGACTCCAGAGCCTCCAGGCTCCAGGCCCTCGCCTGCCTCAGGAACTCCCGCTCATCCTTCCAGAAGACGCCGGAGGCCTTGGCGGCCTCCTGGAGGCCCGCTCCATTCCCCGCCAGGGTCAGGACGCGGCGAAGCCTGCCCAGGTGCTGCCCCAGGGCCCGCACCGCCCCGACGCCGGACACCCCTTCCTGGGCGGCGCGCCTCAGGCCCGCCTGGGCCTCCGCGAGGCGACCTCCGAAGGCGTCGGAGGCGGCGTTCGCGAGGGAGGCCTCCGGCTCGACGCCAAGGAACGGCTCCAGCTCCTTCGGTCCGGCGACCGCCCCGGAGCCCGGGCCCAGAAAGAGGGCCAGGCGCTCGATCTCCCGTCTGGCGACGCCCCGCTCGTGGGGCAGACGTGACACGAAGAGGGCGAGGGCTTCCGCGTTCAGGCTGACCCCGTCGTTCGCCAGGGCCTCCCGGGTCATGCGCGCGACGTCCCCCGCCTCATCCTCGTAGCAGGGGATGACCACGCAGGCCTCCGCCTTCTCGGCGGCCCTGCGAAGCGCGGAGTCCCTCCCAAGCGCCCCGGCCTCGACCAGAAGGAAGGCCTCGGGATTGAGTTCCCCGCCCAGGAGCCGGCCCAGCGCCTCCACCGCGAGCTTTTCGCTCGCCGCCCGTTCCCCGGAGAGCCGGAGGCGGACCAGCCTGCGGCCGCCCATCAGGGACTGAGCCGCCAGTTCACCTTCCAGCCGGGCGTCGTCCCCGGCAAGATCGCCCTCGGTGAGCAGGGCCACATTGAAGGGATCTTCCGGATCCTCGGTCACCCCGCGGGCCAGCTGGGCGGCCCGCTCCCGGACCACACCCAGGTCCCGCCCATAGATGACGGCGGCCCTGACCCGCGGATCCGGCCGGGCCAGGAACTTCTCGAGGTCGGGCCTGCGGCTGAGGATCACCCCGGTCAGGATCCCTGACCCGCCAGGAAGGCGGCGAGCTCGAGGTGGATCCGCCGTGCGGCCTCCTGGGCCGCCCGGGCCTGGGCGTCCTGCTGGGCGATGACGGAGGCGTAGGGCTGATCCGCCGAGTCGTAGGAGAGCTCGACGCGCACCCGCCCGGTCTTGAGGGGCTCGCCAGCCCCCGGGACGCTGAGCGTATAGGCGGCGGTCAGGACATATTCATAACGGGTCGCGACGTTATCCACCCGGACCCCCCGGGGATAGCGGAGTTCGGACAGGGCCAGCTCGAGCCGATAGGCGGGCGCCACCGAGGCCCTGCGACCCAGGGCGTCGTCCAGCTGTTCCCGGAGCAGCGCCCCGGCCCGGCCTTCCGGGGTCATCACCTCCACCGCCGCCAGGCCGGCCCCCAGATCCGGGGTCGCGTAGAGGGGGGTGAAGCCGCACCCGGTCAGGGCCAGGCCGGCGACCAGGACCAGGCCCCGCAGGAAGACTCTGCGGCGCCTCATCCTGCGACCACGATGTTGACGATGCGATCCTTCACCACGATCACCTTGCGGATGGTCAGGCCCTCAAGACGCCGGGCCGTCTGCGGATCGTCAAGCACCATCTTTTCGACGTCGGCGGGCTCGGCGCCGGCCGGAGCGCGGATTTCCCAGCGCCGCTTGCCGTTGACCTGCACCGGAAGGGTCACCTCGGCCTCCCGGGTGAGGGCCTCGTCGAAGGCCGGCCAGGGGGTGAAGACCACCATGCCCTCGCCGCCGATCCGGGCCCAGCACTCCTCGGCCAGGTGGGGTGTGAAGGGGGCGATCAGCCGGGCGAAGACTGACAGGGCCTCGGCGCGCTCGGCCAGGAGGGCCTCAGAGGCGCCTTCCGCCTTGTGTTCGCGCAGGAGGTTCAGGAACTCGTAGAGGCGGGCGATGCCGGAATTGAACCGGAAGGTCTCGATGGCCTCGGTCACGGCCCGGGTCAGGCGATGGGTCGCCCGGCGCAGCGCCTCTGCCCCGGGGTGGGTCGGATCGGCCGCGTGCGGGCCGGCCGGCTGGCTCTCGAATTCGCCCCAGACCCGGTTGACGAACCGCCAGGCGCCTTCGACCCCGGCGTTGGACCATTGGGCGTCCCGTTCCGGGGGCGAGTCGGACAAGACGAACAGCCGCGCGGCGTCGACCCCGTAGACCTCGAAGATCTCGCCGGGAGAAACCGTATTCCTCTTGGACTTCGACATCTTCTCGGCGTCGCCGATGACCACGGGCTCCCCGGTGGACAGGAGCCGCGCCCGCCGGGTGCGGCCCTCGGTCTCGATGGCCACCTCCCCGGGCTCCACCCACTCCCCGCCCTGCCGGCGATAGGTCTCGTGGGTCACCATCCCTTGCGTGAACAGGCCGTCAAAGGGCTCGCGGACCGACAGGTAGCCCGTGTCGGCCAGGGCCTTGGTCACGAACCGGGCGTAGAGCAGGTGCAGGACCGCGTGCTCGATCCCGCCGATGTACTGGTCCACGGGAAGCCAGTAATCGGCCGCCGCCTTCTGGATCGGCTCAGCAGCTTCTACGTTCGTGAACCGGGCGAAGTACCAGGAGGAGTCCACGAAGGTGTCGAGGGTGTCGGTCTCCCTCTGGGCCGCGCCGCCGCAGGACGGGCAGGCCACGTGCTTCCAGGTCGGGTGCCGGTCCAGGGCGTTGCCCGCCTTTCCGAAGACAATATCCGCCGGATGAGCCACCGGCAGGGACTCCCTGGCGACCGGAACGACCCCGCAGCTGGGGCAGTGCACCACCGGGATGGGACAGCCCCAGGCCCTCTGGCGCGAGACTCCCCAGTCCCTCAGGCGAAAGACCGTGGCGCCTTCCCCGGCGCTGTCCGCCTCCAGCCGGGCGATGGCCGCGGCCTTGGCGGACTCGATGTCCAGGCCGTCCAGGAAGCCGGAGTTGAAGAGGGCGCCGGGGCCGGTCCAGGCCTCCTCGCCCACCGCGAAGGTCGCCGGGTCCGCCCCGGGCGGCAGGACGACCGGTCGGACCGGCAGGCCATACTTGCGGGCGAAGTCCAGGTCGCGCTGGTCATGAGCCGGGCAGCCGAAGATGGCGCCCGTCCCGTAGTCCATCAGGATGAAGTTGGCGATCCAGACTGGAAGCTCCAGGCCCGGATCGAAGGGATGCCGGACCCTCAGGCCCGTATCGAAGCCCAGCTTCTCCGCCGTTTCGATCTCGGCCTCGGAGACCGCGCCGCGCCGGCAGGCGTCGACGAAGGCCGCGGCGGCCGGGTTGCGCGCCGCGACGTCCGCCGCCAGGGGATGGTCGGCGGCCACGCCCACGAAGGCGGCTCCGAACAGGGTGTCGGGTCGGGTCGTGTAGACCTCCAACCCGTCCGGTCGCGCAGAATCAGTGAAGTGGAAGGCGAAGCGGGCCCCCCGGGAGCGGCCGATCCAGTTCTCCTGCATGGTCCGGACCTTCTCGGGCCAGCGCTCCAGGCCCTTGAGGTCGTCCGTCAGGGCGTCGGCATAGTCGGTGATCCGCAGGAACCACTGGCTCAACCGCCGCTTCTCGACGACCGCGCCGGATCGCCAGCCCCGGCCGTCAATGACCTGCTCGTTGGCCAGGACGGTCTGGTCCACCGGATCCCAGTTGACCCGGCCCTCCTTGCGGTAGACCAGGCCCTTCTCGAACAGGTCCAGGAACCAGGCCTGCTGCCGGCCGTAGTATTCCACGTCGCAGGTGGCGAACTCCCGGGACCAGTCGATGGACAGGCCCAGCTCTTTGAGCTCGCTGCGCATCCGGGCGATGTTGTCGTAGGTCCAGGCCTTGGGATCGACGCCCCGCTCCATAGCCGCGTTTTCCGCCGGCAGTCCGAAGGCGTCCCAGCCCATGGGGTGCAGGACATTGAAGCCCCGGGCGCGCTTGTAGCGGGCGATCACATCGCCCAGGGCGTAGTTGCGCACATGGCCCATGTGCAGGCGCCCCGAGGGATAGGGGAACATCTCCAGCACATAGTACTTCGGCCGGGAAGGGTCGGGAGGTCCCGCGCGGAAGGCGTCCGCCGCCTCCCAGGCGCGGCGCCATTTCGGTTCGGTGTCTTTCGGGTTGTATCGGGTCATGGCGGTCATACCGTCGGATCAGGTCACGGGGGAGGGCGCGGACCGGCCCCGGGGCGCGGTCCGGTCCGTCAGGGCCGGTGAGCGGGTCCTGGAGGGTCGGTCGCGCGCCGGGCGTCAGCCGGGAACGTCGGAAAGTCGGACCTGGCGCGCCCGGGTGAGGATCGCATTCTCCAGGTCGATCTCGGTCTGGGTGTTGACCTGGGCGTCGGTCCAGCTTCCGGAGGCGTCCCGGGTCTGGCGGAACAGGGCCACGTTCAGGCCGTCGGCCCGCAGCCGGCTGTCGAGGATGTAGACCGTCGCCTTGAACCTCTCGTCCGGCTTTTCCGGGTTCACATACCAGTCGGTGATGATGACCCCGCCATAGGGATCGGCGGAGGCGAGCGGCATGAAGGACAGGGTGTCCAGAGCCGCCCTCCAGAGATAGCCGTTCACGGAGATGAGGGGTCTGGCGGCCTCCGGCCGTGCGCCGCCCAGGAGGGGAAAGCCCCCTGGCGGACCGCCCTGGACGGTCTCGGGCCCGCTCCGGGACGCGCAGGCCCCGAGGGAACCGATGGCGAGAATCGCCAGGCCCGCCAAGAGGCTCTTCTTCAGGACTCCGGTTTCCGACGGCATCCGCACCGCTCCAAAGACTTCAGGGCCCGGGCCAAAGGACGCGGGCCGGCGCCACCCCGCGCCGCGCCCTCTATATCAACGCCCGGACGGGCGCCAAACAGGAATCGCGTGGCCCCGCCGCCACACGAGAGACCCTAAACCCCCCTTTCGCCCCGGCCGCAGGTTGACCCGCCGCGTCGCCTGCCCCTAGATCGCTCAGGCCCTTTTTCGGGCGCTTTTGGCTGGCAAACAGTCAGGGTCATTGTGAAGGTGAGTGTTCGGGTGTCGTTTCGGGACGTGAAAATGCGGCCTTACAAGGGCTCCGCGCTAGCGGTCGCCGGCGCGCTTCTCGTGCTGGGCGCCAGCTCGGTCGCGTCGGCGGACCCGGCTCGCACCCGGTCTGACTTCACGGTCCGTGTCGATCAGGCGGCGACGCCCGCCGGCGGCACCTCCTTGACCTGGGACGCCCGCAAGGGCCGCTGGGGCATGACGCTCAATGTGGAGTCTCCCCAAACCCGCGAGCCCGACTGGTCCGACGTCAAGGCGGGCGCCTATTTCCGCGTCTCTCCAAGCCTGAGCATTGGCGGCGCCGTGTCCATGGGAGACCAGGCCGGTCAGCCCGAGGCCTGGCGGAAGATCGCTCCCAAGCAGCAGGTCCCCCGCGTCCGCCTCGAGACCGCCTTCAAGTTCTGATCGAGGCCCAACACCTCAGACCCCGGCGTGCAGGTCGACGCCGGCGAGTCCTGCCGCCGGTGTGAGCCGAAGTCGCCCCGCCGTGACATCGTTGACGCCGCCCAGGGCGTAGACCGGAGCCCGGGCTCGTCGCGCAAGCTGCGCAAACCGGAGGACGCCCAGGGGAGGCCCCGCCGAGCGGGACGCCGAGGGAAACACCGCCGAAACGACGAAGGCGTCGATCCCGGGCCGGCGCGCGGCGGCGGCCGAGTGCGCGGCGGCGGTGAGGATCCAGCCCGGCCGGCGCAGGCGCGGCGCCTGACCGGCCATCCGTTCCGGAAGGTGAAGCCCCTGGGCCTTGCATCGCATCGCCAGTCCCCGGTCCGCCCCGATCAGCAGGACGAGCCCCCGGCGGCGCGCGATCGCGGACAGTTCCGCGGCGACGCAGGCGGCGTCAGGCGCCCCGAAGCCCCGATAGACAAGGCCCGTCCCCCGGGGCAACCGCCGGGCCAGGGCCGCCGGGTCCGGGGTCCGGTCCGGATCGGTGAAGACCAGCAGGGGCGGCGGGGACTTTCCCCGCCGCCGCCGACGGCCTAGGAAGGCCGCTGTCCGCCTGACGGTCCAGAATCCCGAAATGTCCGCATCTCCCGCACTCGACGCCATCCTAGCCCGAATCGCGGCCGCCGCGCAGGCCGCAGGCCGCAGCGCCTCCGAGGTCGTGCTGACGGCGGTGTCCAAGGAGCAGCCCTGGGAGGCCATCGCCCCGGTCCTCGCCGCCGGGCAGAAGGTCTTCGGAGAGAATCGCGTCCAGGAGGCCGCGCAACGCTGGGCGGGGCGCCGGGAGGGGCTTGAACTCCGGCTCATCGGGCCCCTGCAGACGAACAAGGCGCAGGAGGCCCTCGTGCTCTTTGACGTGATCGAGACCCTCGACCGCGAAAAGCTGGCCCACGCCCTGATCGCGGCGGCGGATCGCACCGGCCGCCTCGCCCGCCTCTACGTCCAGGTCAATACCGGTGAGGAGCCGCAGAAGGCCGGGGTGGCGCCGCTTCAGGCCGACGCCTTTCTGGATCGGGTGCGCGGTGAACTCGGCCTGCCGGTCGAGGGTCTGATGTGCATTCCGCCGGCCCATGAGCCCCCGGGGCCCCACTTCGCCCTCCTCGCCAGGATCGCGGCGCGAAACGGACTGGACCAGCTCTCGATGGGCATGAGCGGCGACTTCGAGACTGCGATCGGCTTCGGCGCCACCAGCGTCCGGGTGGGCTCGGCCCTGTTCGGCGTGCGATCCGGCGCCGTCTAGGGGTCCGCTGTCCCGGGCGTCCGGGCGCCCGCGAGATGGCCGGGGACGGCGCTCAGCCGCGCACCGCCTCCAGGATGGCCAGGGCGTCGCCGGGACGCGCCTTCGCCAGGAAGTCCAGCATGTCGCTCCGCCCGACGGCCACGCAGCCGGCGGTCGGCGTTCCCTCGGGGTGGAGCAGGTGCAGGAAGATCGCCGATCCCATGGGGCTGACCGGCGGATCGTCATTGTGACCGAGGACAACGACAAGGTCGTAGACGTGATCCTCCCGCCACATCGGCTCTGCGCTGGCGGGATAGGGCAGGGTGACCGGTCGATTGTAGGCGGGATCCCCCGGGGCGTCGCACCACCCGTCCGCGGGCCTCAGGGCGGCCAGGGGAAGGTGCGTCTGCGGCGCAGGTTCCCGGTCCGGCCGGTAAAGAACCCGCCGGATCGGCCAGATCCCGAGGGGCGAGGCGCCGTCCCCCTCGTGCTTGTCCTCCGCCGGGAGGACGCCGGATCGTCCGAGAACGCAGGGCGCCAGGCGGCCGTCAATGTCCAGAACCCCGTCCGACCTCGCCGTGAAGATCATTGTTCCTCCTGGGTCCGCCCTGATCTGAAGGCTTGGCGGAGACCACACTCACGGTGCATGTTCCGGGCCATGGCTCAACCCAAGACCCTCCTGATCATTGATGACAACGACGAGCTGCGCGTCGAGCTCGCGGATCTCCTGGGCGCAGGCGGCGAGTTCACCGTCGTCCAGGCCGCCGACGGCGCCGCCGGGGTGCAGGCCGCCCTGGAGTCCCGGCCCGACCTGATCCTCCTGGACGTCGACCTCCCGGACACCAACGGGCGGGAGGTCTGCCGGGAGCTGAGGGCGCGACAGGTGGTTTGCCCCGTCATCATGCTCACGGCCGCCGATGCGGAAGCCGACATGGTCGGGGGGCTGGACGCCGGGGCCAACGACTATGTGACCAAGCCCTTCCGCCTGGCTGTGCTCCAGGCCCGGATCCGGGCGCAGCTGCGCAGCCATGAGCACTCCGAGGGCGCGGTCTTCCGCCTGGGGCCCTACGAATTCCGGCCGTCGGCCAAGGTCCTGGTGGACAGCTCCGGCCGCAAGGTGCGCCTGACCGAGAAGGAAACCAACATCCTGAAATACCTCTACCGGGCGGGGGACAAGCCGGTGCTGCGGGACGAGCTGCTGGCCGAGGTCTGGGGCTACAACGCCGGGGTCACGACCCATACGCTCGAGACCCACGTCTACCGTCTCCGGCAGAAGATCGAGAGCGACCCCGGGGGCGGGCGCCTGATCCTGACCGAAGGCGGCGGCTATCGCCTGGCGCCCTAGAGGCTGAAGTCCGCGCTGACCGGGGCGTGGTCGCTGGGCCGCTCCCAGGCGCGGACGTCGTCATGCACCCGGGCCCGGGCGCCGCCGGAGAGGGCGGCCGGCTTCAGGCCTGGCGAGATCCAGATATGGTCCAGCCGCAGGCCCCGGTTCGACGTCCGGAAGTCGGCGGCCCGATAGCTCCACCAGGAGAAGAGCTTCTGCGGCTCGGGCGTCGCGGCCCGCACCAGGTCGGTGAAATCTCCAGCCTCGCGAAGGGCGGCCATGGCCTCGATCTCCACCGGCGTGTGGCTGACCACCCGGAGCATCTGGCGGTGACTCCAGACGTCGAACTCGCCTGGCGCAACATTGAGGTCGCCTGTGATGACCAGGGGCGCCGCCGGGTCTCGTCGCCGGGCTTCGGCGGTCAGGCGGGCGAGGAAGTCGAGTTTGTGGGCGAATTTGGGGTTCGCTTCCGGGTCCGGGATGTCGCCTCCCGCCGGGATGTAGAAGTTCTGCACCTCGACGCCCAGGACCCGCGCGCCCACGGACCGGGCGTGCCCCTCCCGGCAGAGGTCCAGGCTCGGCGCATCCTCCAGGGGAAGGCGGGAGAGGATGGCCACCCCGTGCGATCCCTTCTGCCCGGCGATGCGCATGTGCGGGTAGCCTGCGGCCTCGAACTCGGCGCGCGGGAACTCGCCGTCCCGGCACTTGATCTCCTGGAGGCAGAGAACATCCGGGGACCGCTCGGCGAGGAAGCGCGCCACCTGGCCGGCCCTCAGGCGCACGGAGTTGATGTTCCAGGTAGCCAGTCTCAGGTGCATGGGGGATCCTTGGGCGGGCCCGCAAAAAGAACGCCCGGAGGCGCGAGCCGTCCGGGCGGAGTTTACGCTTTCTCGCCATCGTCGGAAGGGGATGAATGCCGACGCCAGCAGGTCCGACGCGGCCGGACCTCTGCGTTGCAGTGGCGCAACAATCCCACCAATTGTCAAGTCAAGGCGCATTTAAACTTGAAAGTGACAAATTCACTACAGCTTGCCCCGCCCGAGCGCTGGCGGGCGAGGGTCCTTGAGGACAAAGAGGCTGGCGGGGAGCCCGGTCACCGGCCGGAAGTCTTCGAGGTCAACCCGTGTGGACCGACCCTGGGCGTCGGTGACCGTCCAGCCCGCCAGACTGAAGGGGGCCTCCGAAAAGGCCAGAACAATCCGACCGTCCTTGGGACGGCGGACATCCTGGGCCGTGATTTCGAAACCGCCGCGGGTCCGGCGCACCTCGGTCACGCGGGCGTCGCCGTCCAGCCGGATGCGCCGGGACAGGAACAGGGACAGGGGGGTGGCGGCGAGGGGATAGCGCTCGAAGGTCTTGAGGCGCGGGTCCGCCACCGAGACGTGGGCGCCGTCGGCCACGACGAGCAGGGAGGACGGCGGATCATAGGCGAAGCGCGCCCGCCCGGGCCGCCGGAGAAACACCTCCCCGCGGCTCGTTCGCCCCCTCGGGTCGGTCTGGACGAAGCCGCCCCGGGCCTCCGCGAGGCCCTCAAGCCAGGCCGCCGCGCTGGCGGCGAGACGCCGCTCCTCGGCGCCGAGCGGCGCGGCGGTCGCCGCTGCGGGAAGGGAGGCGAGGCTCAGGCCCGCCAGGGCGGTGCGACGCGTCAGCATGGAGAACCTCCGGCAGCCGAAATGGTCCCGCGGACGCCGCCGGTCAATGCCCGGACGGCGGGTGATGGTCCGCCGCAAGGGTGCGTCAGGGCGGCGGCGGCGCCAGGATTTCACGTTTCCCGGCGTGGTTGGCGGGGCTGACCACCCCTTCCCTCTCCATGCGTTCGATGAGGGAGGCGGCGCGATTGTAGCCGATCTGGAGCCGCCGCTGGACATAGGAGGTCGAGGCCTTCCCGTCGCGCGTCACCACCGCCACGGCGCGGTCGTAGAGATCATCGCCCGAGCCGCCTTCGCCGCCGCCGAAGTCGCCCTCGCCGTCCTCGTCGTCGCCCCCGGCGGTCACCTCCTCCAGATACTGGGGCTGGCCCTGGTCGCGCAGGAAGCGCGCCACCGCCTCGACCTCGCCGTCAGAGACAAAGGGTCCGTGCAGGCGCGTGATGCGCCCGCCGCCGGCCATGTAGAGCATGTCGCCCTGGCCCAGCAGCTGCTCGGCGCCCTGCTCTCCGAGGATGGTGCGCGAGTCGATGCGCGAAGTGACCTGGAAGGAGATCCGGGTCGGGAAGTTGGCCTTGATGGTGCCCGTGATGACGTCCACGGAGGGCCTCTGGGTGGCCATGACCAGGTGGATTCCCGCCGCCCGCGCCATCTGCGCGAGGCGCTGGACGGCCCCTTCCACGTCCTTGCCCGCCACCATCATCAGGTCGGCGACCTCGTCGATCACCACCACCAGGTAGGGCATGGGCCGGGGGTCGATCCGCTCGCTTTCATAGACCGGCCGGCCCTGGTCATCGAACCCGGTCTGCACGGTCCGCTCGAAGTGCTCGCCCCGGGCGGCCGCCTCCTGGGCGCGTTCATTGTACGAGGCCACGTTCCGGACGCCGATCTTCGACATCAGGCGGTAGCGGTCCTCCATCTCCCGCACGGTCCACTTGAGGGCGACGATGGCCTTCTTCGGGTCCGTGACCACCGGAGCGAGAAGGTGGGGGATTCCGTCGTAGACGCTGAGCTCCAGCATCTTGGGATCGATCATGATGAACCGGCAGGCCTCCGGCGGCAGGCGGTAGAGAATGGAAAGGATCATGGCGTTGACCCCCACCGACTTGCCCGAGCCGGTGGTGCCCGCGATCAGCAGGTGCGGCATCTTCGCCAGGTCGGCGATGTAGGGCTCGCCGCCGATATTCTCCCCCAGGGCCATGGGCAGGGCGTGGCCGGTCTTCTCATACTCCGGGCTGGAGAGGAGGTCGCGAAGATAGACGGTCTCCCGCCGGGCGTTGGGCAGCTCGATGCCGATGGCGTTCCGCCCGGGGACGACCGCCACGCGGCAGGCGGCCACGGACATGGAGCGTGCGATGTCGTCGGACAGGGCCACCACGCGGGCGGACTTCACACCCGGCGCCGGAACCAGCTCGTAGAGCGTCACCACCGGCCCGGGGCGGATCTGGTCGATCTGGCCGCGCACCCCGAACTCCGCCAGCACGCCCTCGAGAAGCTGGGCGTTCTGTCTCAGCGCAGCCTCGTCGAACTGCGCCGCCCTCGGGCCGGAGCGGGCGAGCATGGACAGTTCGGGAAGGGCGAACCCCTCCCCCCGGGCGAAGTCGAGAACGCCCTGCGCCTCGCGGGATTCGCGCCGGGAATCGCGGGCGCCCTTGGGGGGGCGGATCGCGGGCGCCGCCGTGGCTTCGGGCTCGGGAGGCGCGCCTTCCGGGGCCGCCCCCGGGACGACGCTGGGCTTGCGCGCCCTGGACGGCCCCGCGGACGCCGCGGCCTCCGCCTCGGTGAGAAAGGGAGAGCGTACGGCGCCGGCGAGGCCCGGGCCCCGAAGCCTCGCCGCCAGCGCCGTGACGAGACCGGCCAGGTCCAGTCGCGGCAGACCAAGGGCGTAGATCAGCCCCCAGGTCCCGAGCGCGCCCAGGCCCGAGGCGGTCAGGCCGCGTCCGAAGGGGAGGCCGAACTCCGCCAGGGCGGCCCCGCCGAGTCCGATCAGCCCCTCGCCCGTCAGCCCTCCGAGCCCTCTTGCGAGGGGCCAGCCGGCCGGGGCGGGAAACCAGGCCAGCAGGGCGGAGAGGCCGACCAGGGCCGCCCCGCCGCAGACCGCGCGCAGGCGGAGAGTCCCTCGCCCCGCCTCGGGATGCGGGCCGGCCAGCCGGGAGAGACCGAGGACCAGGAGCAGGAGGGCGGCGCCGGCGCCCGCGACGCCGAGGGTCTGGAGGACGAGGTCCGCCAGGACCGCGCCGGGTCCTCCCAGCAGATTTCCGGGAGCCCCCGAGGCGGAGGCGTTGAAGCTGGTGTCGCCGACGTTCCAGGTCGCCAGGGCGACCGCCACCCAGACGCCGGCTCCGGCCGCCAGCGCACCCCGGGCGCGGGCCGAGAGGGGATGCGCCCAGACCCCGCCCGCGATCTCGAGGCCTCTCTCCAAACCCTTCTTCCGCGCCGCCCGCGCCATGACGCACCGCCTCTCCGAACCGGGGGTCGATCTTTACTGAAAGAGGGTTAAGAGGCGTTTACTTCGGCAGGTCGCCGGCAATCACGCCCGACCCGAGGGCCTGGCGCCCTCCAGCTGACTTCAGAGGGTTCCCACAGGAGGGATCAGGCTCTAGGAAAAGGGACATGTGGTCCATGCCCCGAAATCTCAGGAAGATCGCCGCTGTCGTGATCGTCCTGATGGCCCTGGCCGGCTTCATCTCCGGTGTTCTGGGAGCCCGGGATGTCGCCTACCTCCCCGGCGAGGCGCCCGTCGCCGCCACCACTGCGCCGGCGGTCACGGCGCCCGAGGTGACGCCGCTTCCCACGGATCTTCCGCCCCCGCCCATCCCCGAGCCCGACCCTGAGCCCGAGGCGCCGCCGCCTCCGGAAAGACCCCCGGCTCCTGAAGAAGCCCCGGCCTCGCCCGCCCGTCCGCCGGCGAGCCAGGATGCGGTCGGAGACCTCATCGAGGGCGCGGATGCGGCGACCACCCAGCCCCCGCCCTACTGAGGCTCCGGGGGGTCGAACCCGGCGCCCCAGTCAAGCCGCCGGGCGAGGCTGAAGGTTGCGCGGTCCCGTCGCGACGCCAGGATGTCCGCCGCTGCGCCGTCGGACCTGCAGAGTTTCAGCCTGACCCCCGACTTCCCCGATTTCGGAGGGGCGATGACCCGGGCCCCGGGCCTCCGGCCTGAACCCGGCGGTCCTCTCTCAAAGGCCAGCCAGAAGAACTTTTCGTCCTCGAAGGACGCCGTCCCGCCCTTGGCGCGGCGGTGGGCGCGGCTCCGGGGAAGCCTCTGGGCGAAGTGGCACCAGTCTGGCGCACGCAGCGGACACGCCGAGTCGTGGGGGCAGGGCCCGACCAGTCGGGCGCCCGACCTGATGAGCGCCGCACGGATATCGAGGCCCCGCCGCCAGGCGTCGGGCGAGCCGGGCTCGACAATCAACAGCAGGTCCCGCGTCGCCCGCCAGAGCCCGCTCACAACGGCGTCCAGGTCCCGGGCCGGGATCTCGGTGAGCGCGTAGGCGGCGAGGACCAGGTCGGCCTCCGGAAACTCCTGTGCGGTTGCCGCCAAGTCTGCGCGGACTCGAATCGCACCGGCCAGCGGGGAGGGCCCGGCGGCGGCCAGGTCTTCCGCCAGGTCGAGGAAGGCGGCGCTATGGTCCAGGCGGATGACAGACGTCAGGGAGGGACAGGTTTCCACAGCCGCCCAGCCGCCGCCGCCCGGTCCGGCTCCGGCGTCGAGGAGGCGGGTCGGCGCAAAGTCTGGCCGTAGCGCCAGAACCTCCGCCAGGGCCCTCAGGGTCGCGGCGTAGGTCGCCGGCGTCCGGGTCAAGGCGTAGGCCAGGGCGTCGGCCTCCTCCCTGACCAGCACCGACGAGGTCCGGCCCGCCCGGTATCCCTCGGACAGACGTTGCGCCCGTCCGGCCAGACCATCCGGCGCCCGCCCGTCAAGGCGCCTCTGGATGGCCGCCCGGAGCGCCTCTGGAAGGGCGGCGTCCAAGCCGGGCTCAGGCCTGCCGGTTCTTCACGAGGTCGTCGACCACCGCGGGGTCCGCCAGGGTCGTGGTGTCGCCCAGGTTCGACAGATCGTTCTCGGCGATCTTGCGCAGGATGCGGCGCATGATCTTGCCCGAGCGCGTCTTGGGCAGGCCCGGGGCGAACTGGACGATGTCGGGCGCTGCGAAGGCGCCGATCTCCCGCCGGACCCAGCCTTTCAGGTCGGCCTGCAGGACGTCGGTGGGCGTGACGTCGGCATTGAGGGTCACGAAGCAGTAGACCCCCTGGCCCTTGACGTCATGCGGGTAGCCGACGACCGCCGCCTCGGCTACGTCAGGGTGGGCGACCAGGGCGCTTTCGATCTCCGCTGTCCCCAGCCGGTGGCCGGAGACGTTGAGGACGTCATCCACCCGGCCGGTGATCCAGTAGTAGCCGTCCTCGTCCCGCCGGCAGCCGTCGCCGGTGAAGTACTTGCCGGGGTAGGTGGAGAAGTAGGTGTCGATGAACCTCTGGTGGTCGCCATAGACCGTCCGCATCTGCCCGGGCCAGGAGTCGGTGATGCAGAGGTTGCCGCTGACCGCGCCGTCCAGGACCTTGCCCTCGGCGTCGACGATCTGGAACTTCACCCCGGGCAGGGGGCGGGCGCAGGACCCGGGCTTCAGGTCGGTGGCGCCCGGCAGGGGCGAGGCCAGGCAGGCGCCGGTCTCGGTCTGCCAGTAGGTGTCGACGATGGGGCAGCGGCCCTCGCCCACCACCCGGTGGTACCAGAGCCAGGCCTCGGGGTTGATGGGCTCACCCACCGTGCCGATCAGGCGTAGGGAGGCCCGGGAGGTCGCCTTCACCGGACCTTCGCCATCCCGCATCAGGGCGCGGATCGCCGTCGGGGCGGTGTAGAAGATCTCGACCTTGTGCTTGTCCACAACCCGCCAGAAGCGGGAATTGTCCGGCCAGCTGGGCACGCCCTCGAAGATCAGGCTGGTCGCCCCGTTCGCCAGCGGCCCATAGACCACGTAGGAGTGCCCGGTCACCCAGCCGACATCGGCGGTGCACCAGAAGACCTCGCCGGGGCGATAGTCGAAGACGAGCTCGTGGGTGTGCGAGGCCCAGACCAGGTAGCCGCCCGTGGTGTGCAGGACACCCTTGGGCTTTCCCGTCGAGCCCGAGGTGTAGAGGATGAAGAGTGGGTCCTCGGCGTTCATGGGCTCCGGGTCGCACTGGTCGGACACGGTTCCCTTGACGTCGGAGTAGAAGACGTCCCGGCCAGGCGCCATCGGCACGTCGGCCCGGGTGCGCCGGATCACGATCACGTCGGCGACCTGCGGACAGTCCTTCAGGGCCTCGTCAACATTCAGCTTGAGGGGAATGACCCTGCCGCCCCGCAGCCCCTCGTCGGCGGTGATGACGATGCGGCTGTCGCAGTCCTGGATCCTGCCGGCGATGCTGTCGGGCGAGAAGCCGCCGAAAATCACCGAGTGAACCGCGCCGATCCGGGCGCACGCCAGCATGGCCACGGCGGCCTGGGGGACCATCGGCAGGTAGATGGTGACCCGGTCGCCTTTCTTCACGCCCTTGGCCTTCAGGACGTTGGCCATCCGGCAGACCTCGGCCAGCAGTTCGCGGTAGGTCAGGGTGGCGCCGTTCTCCCCGTCATCCGGCTCCCAGATGAGGGCGACCTGGTCGCCGCGTTCGGTAATGTGCCGGTCCAGGCAGTTGACCGAGACATTCAGGACCCCGTCCTCGTACCAGCGCACGTGGAAGTCCTCGCGGTTGAAGGAGACATCCTTGGTCCGGGTCGGCGGCCGGATCCAGTCGAGGCGACCGGCCAGCTCGCGCCAGTAGCCCTCAGGGTCGCTCTCCACTCGCGCCAGGGCGGCGGCGTAGCCCTCCGCCGTCATCAGGGCCTTTTTCGCCCAGGCCCCGGGAACTGGGAACACTTCACCTTCGCTCACGCCATGCCTCCCTTGCGGTCCTCGCCAGAACGCTACTAGTGCGCCGGCGCGGCGGGGGGAAGCGGCGAGCGCCGGAATTTCAGCCCCGCCTTGCGCGCGCCGCCCGGGCCGCTAGCCTCAGGGGGCGTCCTTCCGGAGATCCCCATGCTGCTGCACCTGTCCACCTGGCCCGAGATCGAGGCCCAGCTGAAGCGTTCCACGGCGATCGTGGTGCCCATCGGCTCCAACGAGCAGCATGGCCCCACCGGTCTTCTCGGCACGGACTGGCTCTGCCCGGAGATCATCGCCCATGAGGCCCAGAAGGGCGCCAACCTCCTGGTCGCACCGACCTTTAACATCGGCATGGCCCAGCATCACCTGGGCTTCCCCGGCACCATCTCCCTGAGGCCGACCACCTTCATCGCCGCCATCGGCGACTGGTGTCGCAGCCTGGCGGCCCATGGGTTCACGCGCATCTATTTCCTGAACGGCCATGGCGGGAACGTCGCGACCATAGAGGCGGCCTTCTCCGAGCTCTACGCCGAAGCGAGCTTTGCGGGCCGACCGCGGGGCTTTTCCCTGAAGCTCAGGAACTGGTGGGACCTGCCGGGAGTGAACGCCCTGGCCGGCCGCCAGTTCCCGACCGGCCACGGCAGCCACGCCACGCCCTCCGAGATCGCGGTGACCCAGTGGGCCTATCCGGACGCCATCAAGACCGCCAGCTACGCGCCGCAAATCGCCCCCACCGGCCCGATCCGCGAGGCGGCGGATTTCCGCGCCCGCTATCCCGACGGGCGGATGGGCTCTGACCCGGCGCAGGCCACGCCCGAGAAGGGCGGGGAGCTGGTGACGCTTGCCGCCGAGGGCCTCGTGAAGGAAGTCGCCGCTTTCGCCGCCGAGGTCTCGCCCGCAGGCTGAGGTTACGGGCTGGGGCTTCAGGCTGTCTCGACGGTTCCGTCGCGCACGGTCACGGGCCAGGGCGTCAGCGCCTCTCCGGCGCAGGGGCCGGCGGTGCAGACCCCGTCCCCCAGGCGGAAGACGGCGCCGTGGGCCGCGCAGAGGATCCGGTCGCCGGTCCGGGTCAGGTAAAGGTCGTCCATCACCGCCAGCGGCCAGCCATTGTGCGGGCAGGAATCGACCCAGCCCCGCACTTCGCCCCCCTCGCGAACCAGGAATCCGGCGAAGAGGGCCTCGCCAACCCGGAAACGGAAGCCACGGGCGCCCGGGTCGCCCAGGTCGGTCACCGCGCAAAGCCGCGTCCCCGGGGGCGGCGCCGCCGGATTGTCCGCCTGCGGACGACGCATCAGAGGGCGCCGATGCTCGCCTTAAAGGCGGTCACCTGGACCGAGGCGAACAGGCCGGCCGTCTGATAGGGATCGCCGAGGTTGAAGGCCCTGGCGTCCTCCAGGCTATCGGCCTCCAGGATCAGGAGGGAGCCGGCCATGTTCCCGGCCTCGTCCAGCAGGGGGCCGGCCACCTTCAGCCGGCCGGCGAAGCCCCGGGCGTAGGCCAGGTGGGCCTCGCGGTTGGCCAGCCTGAGCTCCAGGCTGTTCGGCTTGTCATTGCAGACCAGGACGTAGAGGCCCATGGCGCGGCTCCTTTCAGGGTTCAGCGTTCAGACTTGAGGGGGCGGGAGAGGAGGCCGGTGATGGCGGCCTCGACCCCGACCTCGCCGGCGAGGATGGCGGCGACGGCCTGGCAGATGGGCGCCTCGACGCCGATTCGGGCGGCCAGGTCGCGGACGGCGGGGGCGGAGGCGACCCCCTCGGCCACCGAGACCTTGCCCGACAGGGCGGCGTCGAGGCTCTTCCCCTGACCCAGGGCGAGGCCGACGCTCATGTTGCGCGACTGGGGCGAGGAGCAGGTCAGGACCAGGTCCCCAAGGCCGCACAGGCCGGCGACGGTCTCGGCGCGGCCGCCCAGGGCCACGGCCATCCGGGTCAGCTCGGCGAAACCCCGGGTGATCAGGGCCGCGTGCGCCGACCGCCCCAGGCCCCGCCCCTCGGATACCCCGCAGGCGATGGCCAGGACGTTCTTGACCGCCCCGCCGACCTCGGCGCCCACCATGTCCGTGGCGGCGTAGGGGCGGAAGGCGGGACCCGCCACCGCCCGGGCGAGGTCCGCTCCCAGGGCCTCGTCGGGACAGGCCAGGGTCACAGCGGTGGGCAGGCCCCGGGCCACCTCGGCGGCGAAGGAGGGGCCTGACAGGACGGCCGGCCGGGCGTCCGGCAGGGTCTCGGCCAGGACCTCGGTCATGAGCTTCAGGGAGCCCTGCTCGATGCCCTTGGCGCACAGGACCATGGGAGTCCCGGCGGTGACGACGGGGGCGAAGGCGCGCAGGCTCGAGCGGAGGTGCTGGGCCGGGGTGACGTTCAGGTAGAGGTCCCGGCCGGCCAGGTCCCCGGGGCTGGCGACGGCGCGGACCCCGGGGTCGAGGGGCACGCCGGGCAGGAAGGTCCGGTTCTCCCTGCGGACATTGACGTCCTCCGCCACCTCGGCTTCCCGGGCGTAGAGGGTGGTCTCCAGTCCCGCCCGGGCGCAGACCAGGGCCAGGGCCGTGCCCCAGGCGCCAGCGCCGATCACGCCGACAGTCCGGAAGGTCTCGCTCATGCCTTGGCGCCCTTCCGGCCGGGAAGGTGGGTGGGACGGTCGGCCGCCGCCGCCGGATCGAGGGGCCAGCGCGGCCGGGCCGGCGCGGATAGGGAATCCGTCAGGCCCAGGGCCAGGCGCTCGGCGCCGGCCAGGGCGATCATGGCGGCGTTGTCCGTGCAATAGGCCAGGGGCGGGGCGTGGAAGCTCCAGCCCAGTTCCGAGGCCAGGTCCTGCAGGGCCGCGCGCACGGCGCCGTTGGCCGCCACCCCGCCGGCGACCACGAAGCGCCGTCCGCCGGGGGGCGGGTCCGGGGCGCAGGCCATCATGGCCCGGCGCGTCCGCTCGGCCAGCTGGCGCGCGATGGCCGCCTGGACCGAGGCGGCGAGGTCGGCCCGGGAAGCCTCGCCGCAGGTCGCCGCCAGCCGCGCGGCGGCGGTCTTGAGCCCAGAGAAGGAAAAGTCGCAACCCGGCCGGCCGAGGAGGGCCCGCGGAAGATCGAAGGCGCCGGGGTCCCCAGACGCCGCCAGCCGCTCCAGGGCCGGGCCGCCGGGATAGGGCAGGCCCAGGGACTTGGCGATCTTGTCGAAGGCCTCGCCCGCCGCGTCGTCGATGGTCGAGCCCAGGCGCGCGCAGGCCCCGACCCCTTCCACCCACAAGAGCTGGCAGTGCCCCCCGGAGACCAGGAGCAGAAGGAAGGGATAGTCGATCCGCGCGGTGAGACGGGCGGAGACCGCATGCCCCTCCAGATGGTTCACCGCCACCAGGGGCAGGTGTCGGGCCAGGGCCACGGCCTTGCCGAAGGACAGGCCGACCATCACCCCGCCGATCAGCCCGGGTCCCGCCGTGGCGGCGACCCCGGACAGCTCCCCCCAGCCGGTTCCCGCCCGCTCCATGGCCTCGGCGACGACCGAGTCGATGGTCTCGACGTGGGCCCGGGCGGCGATCTCGGGCACCACCCCGCCAAACGGGGCGTGGGCCTCGGTCTGCAGGCCGACCACGGAGGACAGGACGGTCACCGCCCCGTCTACGGACAGGCGCACCACCGCCGCCGCGGTCTCGTCGCAGCTCGTCTCGACGCCAAGGACGGTCAGGTCGGTCATGTGGGGCGGGGGTCCGGGTTGCGGGCCCGGCGCGGCTCCTGTAGGGCCGGTCCGGAGTGAAGTCCCAGCCGAGGTAGCCCTCCCGTCGTGCCTGCGCAACAGCCTGTCCGGATCGGGGCCCGCGGCTCCAAGCTCTCCCTCGCCCAGGCGGGGCAGATGCAGAGGCGCATCGCCGCCGCCCTCGGCGCCCCGCCGGAGGACGCCGAGCGCGTCGCCCCCCTGGTGGTCATCACCACCTCCGGCGACCGGATCCAGGACCGGCGCCTGCTGGAGGTCGGCGGCAAGGGCCTCTTCACCAAGGAGATCGAGGAGGCCCTCCTCGACGGCCGGATCGACTGCGCCGTCCACTCGCTCAAGGACATGCCAGTGGCGGCCCCCGAAGGCCTGTTCCTGGCCGCCATCCCCGAGCGTGAGGATCCCCGCGACGCCTTCCTCAGCCTGACCGCCGACCGGCTCGAGGACCTGCCCCGGGGCGCGCGCCTGGGCACGGCTTCGCTGCGCCGCCAGGCCCAGAGCCTGAACCTGAGGCCGGACCTCGACGTGCGCATGCTGCGCGGGAATGTCGACACCCGCCTTGAGAAGCTGAGGGCCGGCGAGGCCGACGCCATCCTGCTGGCGGCCTCGGGCCTCAACCGGCTGGGCCTTGGCGACCTGCCCCGCAGCTTCATCGACCCGCGCCTGTCGCCGCCGGCGCCGGGCCAGGGGGCCCTGGCCGTCCAGACCCGGGAGGCGGATCGGGATCTGCCCTGGCTGGAAAGCCTCCGCCATGCTCCCACCGCCCTGGCCGTGGCCGCCGAGCGGGGCGCGATGGCCGCCCTGGAAGGCAGCTGCCGCACGGCCATCGGCGCCCACGCGGTCCTCGAGGGCGGAGACCTGGTCCTGGTGGTGGAGGCCCTTTCCCCCGACGGCCTCCACCGGTTCCGGGGAGAGGGGCGCATCGACGCCGGCGCCGGGGCGACGGCCGCCGCCGCCCTGGGGCTGGACCTTGGCCGGCGCATCCAGGCCGAGGGCGGCGAACTCATCCTGCTTCCCGATTGATTCCCGGGCCGACGGGCGCATTGTCGCCGGCGACATGAGCGCCCCGACCCACAACCCGTCCCCGGGGGCGGCCGCCCCCGCCGCCGTCTGGATCACCCGCGCTGCTCCGGGCGCCTCCGGGACGGCGGCGCAGGTCGCGGCGCTTGGCTTCCGGCCCCTCGTCCTGCCCCTTCTCGAGACGGTCGACCTGCCGGTGGACGCCGCGGCCCTGGCCTGCGACGGGCCCCTGGCCTTCACCTCCGCCAATGGCGTGCGCGCCTTCGCCCGGCTCAGCCCCCGCCGGACGGGACCGGTCTATGTGGTGGGATCCGCCACAGCCGCCGCGGCGCGGGCGGCGGGTTTCCCGGACATTCGCGAGGGCGAGGGAGACGTGGCGGGCCTTGCGGCGCGGATCCTCGCCGATCCCCCCGCCGGCGAAGTGCTCCATGCCTCGGCCCGGGAGCCGGCCGGCGACCTCGCAGGGCGCCTGGTCGCCGCAGGCCGCCCCGCCCGGCGGGTCGCCGTCTACGCCACGAACGAGACCCGCCTCCCCGGCGAAGCCCTCCGCGCAGCCCTCTCGGCGCCGTTCATCCTGGTGCATTCGGCGCGCGCCGGCCGCCGTCTCGCCCGCCTCCTGGAGGAACAATCCGCGCGCCCGCTCGTCCTGGGTCTGTCTGCGGCCTGCCTAGCGCCCCTGGAAGACCTGGACCTTGCCGGGCGCGCCGCTCCGGACTCGCCCCTCGAAACCGACCTCATGAATCTGCTAGCTTCCCGCAGATGACCGAAGCCCCGCCGCCCCCGACCCCTGCGCCCTCCCTTGCCGGGCGGGTTTTCTGGGCCCTCCTGGCCTTCGCTGCGGCGGCCGCCATCGCCATCGCCGCCTTCATCCGGTTTGGGCCGGGCCTGCCGCCGCCCCTCGATTTCGCCGCCTCGCAGAAACCGGAACCGCCGCCGGCGCGCCTTGCGCCTGTTCCGCCGCCCATGGCGGTCGACCCTCCGGTGAGGGCCGGGACGATCCTGGCGCCCCCCGCGGGCGACCTCGCCCGGCTCGAGGCCAGGATCGACGACCTCGAGACAGGTCAGAAGCTCACAGCCGCCTCCGCCCGCTCGGCGCTGGCCGCGGCCGCCCTGCTTTCCGCCGCCCAGACCTCGCGGCCCTTTCCGGAGGAGCTGGCCCGGGTCGAGGCCCTGGCCCCAGCGGACCTGGATCTCTCCGGCTTCGCCGCCGTGGCGGCCACAGGCGCCCCCAGCCGGGCGACCCTCGCCCTGGAGTTCCCCGACTTCGCCGCCCGGGCTGCGGCTGCAGCCCGTCTTCCGGCCGAGACCGCGACGCTGGGCGAGCGCCTCCGGGCGGGGCTGTCCCGGGTGATCGTCGTGCGGCCGGTCGGCCGGTTGCCCGGAGACAGCCCCGAAGCCCGGCTGGCGCGGGCTGAGATCCTGCTGGGCGAGGGCGACCTGGAGGGGGCTCTGGCCAGCCTCGCGGGCCTGCCCCCCGCTGTCCAGGATGCGCTCCGGCCCTGGTGGGACCGGGCCCAGACCCGGGCGCGGCTCGACCGGCAGGCCGCCGCCCTCGGCGAGCGGGCCCTGCGCGACCTCGCCCGCCTTGAGGAGCCTGCGCCGTGATCCGCTCCGCCCTGATCCTGATCCTCATTTCTCTTGCAGCGGCGATCGTCCTGTCCCTCGCAGGCGAGTCCGGGCGCGCCAGCATCGTCTGGCTGGGCTGGCGGGCGGACATGACCGCCGCGGCCCTCCTCCTCATCATCCTGCTGGCCTCCCTTCTGGCCTTCGCGGCATGGCGGCTGGTCCTCTGGGTCGCGGACGCCCCGCGCCGGGCCGCCGCCGCCCGGGCGGAGACGCGTCGCCGGCAGGAGCTGGAGGTGCTGACCCGCGGTTTCACGGCGGTGGCCGCCGGGGACGTCGCCGAGGCCCGGCGGCTGGCCGCCAAGGCCGCCGACCTCACCGCCGAGGCGCCGGCCCTGGCGCGGCTCCTCTCCGCCCACGCGGCCGAGGCGGCGGAGGATTCCGCCGCTGCAGAGGCCGCATGGACCGCCATGCTGGCCTTTCCCGACCTCCGCCTCGCGGCTCGCAGGGGCCTGACCACCCTGGCCTTGAACCGGGGCGACCGCGCTTCGGCCGTCCAGCACGCCGAGGCCGCCTTCGCCCTGGCCCGCACCGCGCGCTGGGCCTGGCGGGTCCTGCTTGAGGCGCGCCTGGAGGCGAGCGACTGGGAGGCGGCCCGCGATCTTCTCAAGACCGGCCAGGAGCGCCGGATCGTCAGCCCCGAGGTGGCCGAGCGCGGCCGCGCGGCCCTGCTCGCCGCCTCCGCCGCCCAGCTGGACCTGACCGGCGACGCCCGGGCCCGCTCGCGTGCCGCCGACTTCGCCCTGGAGGCCGCCCGGCTTCAGCCCGGCTTCGCGCCCGGCGTGGTCATGGCCGCCCGCCTTCTCGCCGCCCAGGGCAAGGCCGGCCGCGCCGCCCAGGTCATCGAGACCGCCTGGAAGGCGGCCCCCCACCCGGCCCTCTGGATGGCCCTGCGCGACCTGAAGACCCGGGAGACCCCGCGCGAACGGGCCGGCCGTCTCGCCGCCCTCGCCGCCCTGAACCCCGGCGCCCGGGAATCCCGCATCCTGATGGTCGAGGCGGCGCTGACGGGTGGAGACGGCGACCGCGCCCAGGACCTGGCCCGGGCCCTGGAGTCCGAGCCCCTGACCGCCCGGATCGCAGGCCTCATGGCCCGCACAGCCTTCGCCGCCGGGCGGCCCGACGAGGCCCGGGTCTGGCGTGGTCGCGGGATTTCCGCACCGGGCGAGGCGGACTGGTCCGACCTGGACCCCGAGGGCCGGGCCTTCGCCTACCAGCCGGGCGACTGGGCGCGCCTCGCGGTCAGCTTCGCGGAGACCGGAGAGCTCATCCATCCGCGGCACGAGCGCCGGGAGCCCGGCCTCTCCGACCTGCCGGACCTGCCCATGTCTTACGCCGAGCAGGATTTCACGGCTCTGGAGGCGCCGGCGCCCTTCCCCATCGGCGAGGGCCTGCAGGGCGAGGAGGAGGAGGAGCCGGAAACGGCCCCGCCGCCCGTCGCCCCGCCCCCTGCGCGTCGCCGCTTGGCGAGGACGCCGAGAGACGCTAAGTAGGCCCCGTCCGCGGGCCCCGGCGCCCGACAGGCCCTTGGGCCGCCTTAGCTCAGCCGGTAGAGCGGCGCATTCGTAATGCGTAGGTCAGGTGTTCGAGTCACCTAGGCGGCACCATTTCCCGTCCTCAGTCGGTTCCGGATATTCCCATGGGCGCATTGTCGATCCGGATCCGGCCCGAGGAAGAGCGGGATCACCCCGCGATCCATGACCTCACCCGGCGGGCCTTTGCGCCCATGGCTTTCGCCGCCGGCGACGAACAGGAGCTGATCGAGGCCCTGCGCCGCCTCGGAGCGCTGAGCCTTTCCCTGGTGGCCGAACAGGAGGGCCGGGTCGTGGGCCATGTCGCCCTCTCCCCGGTCACCCACGAGAGCGGTGCGGAGGGGTGGTTCGGCCTGGGTCCCATCTCCGTCGAACCGGCCCTCCAGAGACAGGGGGTCGGCGGAGCCCTGATCGCCGAGGTCAGGCTCTGGCTGGCGGCGCGGGACGCCCGGGGCTGCGTTCTCACCGGCGACCCCCGCTACTATCCGAGGCACGGTTTCCGGCCGGCCCCCGAACATGCGCCGCAGGCCGAGCCCGCCGAGTTCTTCATGGTCCTGTCCCTGGCCGGCGCGGTCCCGGCGGGACGCTTCGGCTTTCATCCGGCCTTCCACGCCTGAGCTGAAGGCCTGTTGCGCGTGATGGCGCCCCGGACCAGGAGCTGTCGGCCGTCCTCATTGTTGCCAAAGTCTTACGCGCAGGATAGACGCCCATCCGCTTGGAAACGAGGCGCCCGTCGTCGTCGGATCGACCCGAGCGAATCCGGACCTGGCTGAGATCAGCCTGCGGAAGAGGGGTCTTCCGGGGCGGAACAGGAGCTTCATGACCCCGGAAGCCAGCCAAGCGCGCCCGGTCACGCTGTCCTGGCCCGTCTTTCTGATGGTCGCCGGGCTGGGTCTTGTCATCCTCTTCACCCTCCTGGAACCGGAGCCCTCCCGGCCCCTCGAGCTTCCGGCGCGGCTGGCCTTCTGGTGTCTTCAAGTCGGGGGCCTCCTCGGCCTGATGCAGCTCGTCCAGTACGGTCTGTCCAGGATCGTGGCGACCCGGCGCCTGCCGTTCTGGACTCAGATCCTGATCGCGGGCCTTGCTGGAACTGCACTCTTTGCGCCGTTGGGGGTCTTTCTCGATGACCTCTTCGGCCTGGAAGCGGTCCTGGATGAGGGAGACCTTTCCCTGCCCCACCGGATCTTCGGTGACTTCGTTAACATCGCACCCCCCGCCGTCTTCGCCTGGCTGGGCCTGAACGCCGCCCGAAACCTGAGCGTCCCGGTTTCCGGAGTGCGGGGCGGGAGCGCCCCGGGGCCTGTACCGGCGGTGGCGGATCCGACGCCACCCTCCTCTTCAGTGCGGCCTCCAGAGGCGGGCGAGGTGCTCTTCTGGTCTCGCACCCCACCGACCCTGGGGCGGGACCTTGTCGCTCTGACCGCCGAACTCCACTATCTCCGCGTCGAGACCAGCGCCGGGAACGCCCTGATCCTCTATCCGTTCGGCCAAGCGGTCGCGGAGCTCACGGCCTGCGGATGGGAAGGCTCGCAGATCCACCGCTCCCACTGGGTGGCTCACGCCCATGTGTCCGAGCTCCGTCGGCGAGACGGACAGGTTTTCTGCATTCTGGACACCGGCGCGAGGCTGCCCGTCGGGCGGCGGCGCCAGGCCGAGGTGATCGCCCGTCTCGGCGTCGACTGACCGCCGCCGGGAGGCCGACGGACCGTTGGTGCAGGCGTATGCGCCGTTCGTGCAGGTCGACGTTGTCCGACGTCCGCGCCACCCTATCTGCCAGCCCGTCGCAGACACGGAGACAACGACATGATTAAACGCGGACTTACCATCTTCGCCCTAGCGATGGCGTGCACAGGCTTGGGCGGCGCCGCCGCGTTCGCCCAGGACGGCGGTGACGGGGCGGGGTTCTATGCTCGCGCCTACGGCGGGATCTCGACCCTCAACAATACGACGGTGAGCGTCGGCGCGTCCTCGGCGAGCGCCCGGTTCGACGGCGGGCTGCTGGTCGGCGGCGCCTTCGGCTATGACTATGAGGGCCCCTGGAAGGCCGAGATCGAGTATACCTACCGCTCGAGCGACGCCAGGAGACTGCCCGCCAGCTTCGCCAGGGGCGGCGACTACGCCTCGACCTCCATCATGGTGAACGGCCTCTACAGCTTCGGCGAGGTCGGCCCCATTCGTCCCTATGTGGGCGCGGGCGTCGGCTTTACCCGCGAGGTGGACTTCGACCTCACCGGTCCCGCCACTCCTCCGCCCGGCGCTGTGGGCCAGTACTCCACCTCCGGTCGCTTCGCCTATCAGGGCATCGCCGGGGCCGAGCTCCCGCTCAACGACCGCTGGTCAGGGTTCGGGGAGGTCCGCGTCTTCGCCATCGACAATCCCAGTCCCCGGGGTTCTGGCAGGACGCTGAAGGCCGACTATCAGACGTTCGACCTCCTGGTCGGTGTCTCGCGACGGTTCTAGACCGGGTCTGACGCGCTGCGCGTAAACGAAGCCCGGCCCTGCAGTCCCCAGCCCTCCGCTTCGTTGCAGCGCCTGAAGGCCACCCGCTGGAGCGTCTCCGACCGGAGCACGCCTCCAGCGGGCTTCGGTGGCCGCAGCCGGGAGAACCGGCTGCGGCCCTTTTTCATATCCCGGCCCGCGAGGTTCACAACCGTCGCGCGAGCGGATAAGCCCGGATGGGCGCCCTGTTCCGGGCGCCGCTTCTGCGGGAGAGCCTCATGAGCCGCCGGGTCCATGTGCTGAACGGTCCGAACCTGAACCTGCTGGGCCAGCGAGAGCCGCACCTCTACGGTTCGCGCACCCTGGCCGATGTCGAGGCCCTGTGCCGGGCCGCCGCCGGCCGCCACGGCTTCGACCTCGATTTCCGGCAGACCAACCGGGAGTACGAGATGATCGACTGGATCCAGGCGGCCCGGAAGGACGCCGGCCTGGTGATCAATCCCGCCGGCTTCAGCCACTTCTCGGCGCCCGTGCTCGACGCCCTCAAGATGTGCGAAGGCCCGGTGGTCGAGGTGCACATCTCCAACATCCACAAGCGCACGGTCGAGGCCGACTGGCGAGGTCATTCCATCATGAGCGCCGGGGTCACCGGGGTGATCGCGGGCCTGGGGATCCAGGGCTATGTCCTGGCCCTCGACTACCTGGCCCTCGCCCTCGCCGGCGAGGTCTGATCCCCGGCGCCGTCGGGGAGGCCTTGCGCCCGCCTCCGCCGGGCTTTCATATGACGGTCATGAAGCGGACGCGGCGCAGGCCGCGCGGGAGCAGACGCCATGGCCCGGGAGATCGGCGACTACGACCTGATCGTGGTGGGCGGCGGCATCGGAGGGTCGGCCCTCTCGGCGGTGATGGCCCGCGCCGGGCGCAGGGTCCTGCTGCTGGAGCAGACCGAGATCTTTGTCGACCGGGTCCGAGGCGAGTGGATCGCGCCCTGGGGGGTGATCGAGACCCGCACCCTCGGCCTCTATGACGCCCTGATGGCGGCGGGCGGCCATCACCTGGGCCGCCATGTCACCTACGACGAGACCCTGTCGCCGAGGGCGGCCGAGGCCTCGCCCCTGCCCCTGGACATCTTCGCCCCCGGGGTGCCCGGCCCGCTCTGCCTGCGCCATCCCGTCCACTGCCAGGTCCTGTTCGACGCCGCCAAGGCCGCCGGCGCCGACGCCCGGCGGGGTGTGGCAGTGACGGAGGTTCGCACCGGAGGCGATCCGCGCGTGACCTTCGACGACGCCGGCGAGCTCCTGATGGCCCGCGCACCCCTCGTGGTGGGCGCCGATGGCCGGACCTCGGCGGTCCGCGAGGCGGCGGGGATTCCCCTTCACCAGGATCCGCCCCACCACTGGTTCGCCGGCCTGCTGGTCGAGGGGGTCGAGGGCTGGCCCGAGGACACCCAGGCCATCGGCACGGAGGGTGACTTCGGCTTTCTCGCCTTCCCGCAGGGGCAGGGCCGGGTGCGGGTCTATGGCGGCTTTCCCCTCGACCAGGCGCGTCGGTTCCAGGGCCCGGACGGCGCCCGGCGGTTTCTGGACGCCTTCGCCCTGTCCTGCAGCCCGGGCAACGCGAAGCTGGTCGCGGGTCGACCCGCCGGGCCCGTGTACGCCTTCATCAACGCCGACGCCTGGACCGACCCGCCCTTCGCCATGGGCGCCGTCCTGGTGGGCGACGCCGCCGGGTGGAATGACCCCATCCTCGGCCTCGGCCTGTCCATCACCTATCGCGACGTGCGGATCGTCTCGGACTTGCTGACGTCTGTCCCCCGGGGCCGGGTCCCGGACTTCTCCGCCTACGCCGCCGAGCGCACGGAGCGCATGCGCCGGCTCCGCTTCACCGCCCGGATCCAGGCCGCGCTGGACATGGAGTTCGGTCCCGCGGCGGCCGCCCGCCGCAAGGACCTGCACGACCGGGCCAAGGTCGATCCCGGCCTGAAGGCCCACGCCTTCGCCGTCATGGCCGGGCCGGAGACCGTCCCCGCCGAACTCTTCACCGAGGCTCACCGCAACCGGGTCCTCGGCATTCCGGGAGCCGCTGCATGAGTCTCGCCGACATCGCCGCCTACAACGCCGACTGGCTGAAGGCCTGGACCGACAAGGATGTCGACCGGCTGTGCGGCTTCTACGCCGCCGACTGTGTCTATCATGACCCCCAGACTGCGGCGGGCCTGAAGGGCAATGACGCCCTGCGCGCCTACCTGACCGGCCTGTTCGCGGCCACGCCGCCCATGACCTACTCGCCGGACGAGGTCTGGCCGATCCCGGGCGGCTTCTGCGGGCGCTGGTACTGCGACATCGGCGAGGGCGGCGCCCTGGGCCGGATGCGAGGGTTCGACCTCGTCCTCCTCGACGGCGACCGCATCACCCTGAACGAAGTCTACGTGCACCCGCTTCCATGACCCGCCCAGACATTCGCGAACCCGGCGACATCGACGCCGCCTGGCTGACCGCCGTCCTCGCCGAAGGCGGGGTCGACGCCGAGGTGCGCAGCTTCACCGCCAAGGCTGTCGGCACCGGCCAGATCGGCGACAGCGTCCGCTTCACCCTGGACTACGCCCGCCGAGGCGAGGGCGCGCCGGACTCCCTGGTGGGCAAGTTCCCCTCGGCCGGCCCCGAGAGCCGGGCCACGGGCGTCGCCCTGGGCAACTATCTGCGCGAGGTCCGCTTCTACCAGCACCTGGCGCCCAGGGCCCTGGTCCACACCCCGCGCTGCTGGTTCACCGACGTGGACGAGGCGACCCACAACTTCGTCCTGATGATGGAGGACCTGGCTCCCGCCGAGCAGGGTGACCAGCTGCGCGGCGTCACCCTCGACCAGGCGCGCCTGGTGACCGTGCAGGCCGGACGCCTCCACGCCTCGCACTGGGGGGACGATGGCCTCGACGATCTGCCCTGGGTCTCCGGGTCGAAGGCCGCGCCGGCCAGCCCCGTCAGCGATGACGCCGTGGCCATGCTCTGGGCCGGATTCAAGGACCGCTACGCCGAGCGGCTGAAGCCGGAATGGGTCGGGGCCGGGGAATGGATCTCCACGCGCTACTCCGATCTGGGCCAGAGGCATGACGGCCCGCGCTGCCTGACCCACAACGACTTCCGCCCCGACAACATGATGTTCGGAACGGCGGCCGGCGGCCATCCGGTGACGGTGCTGGACTGGCAGTCCTTCGCCTATGGCGCGGGACCCACCGACCTGGCCTACTTCCTGGCCGGCGCCCTGCCGGAGGACGTGCGCCGGGCGCACGAGGACGAGCTCCTGGCCCTCTACCTCGACACGCTCACGGCCAACGGCGTTACCGGCTATTCCATGGCCGACCTGCGCCGCCACTACGGCCAGGGCGCCTATCTTCTTTTCCTGACCGCCTTCTTCGCCGCCATGGTCGTCACCCGCACCGCCCGGGGCGACGACATGTTCATCCAGATGCTGGGCAGCGCCGCCGACCACATGATCGAGCACGGCGCCCTTGGGGACTGATCCCCCCGCCCCCCAACCCCAGGAGCTTTCCCTTGAGCGATATCGTCACCGTCCGCGACGAAGGCCACGTCCGCTACATCACCCTCAACCGGCCCGAGAAGAAGAACGCCATCTCCCTGGAGCTGGCCTGGGGCGTCATCGAGGCCGTGCGCGAGGCCGCCGCCGACGACAATGTCTGGGTGGTCGGCCTGACCGGCACGGGCGACGCCTTCTGTGCGGGCCTCGACCTGACGCCGGGCGCCAGGCCCTATACGCCCCTGACGCCCCAGGCCGCCCAGCTGGACGATATCGGCTGGGTGGGCCAGTTCGTCCTGACCCTGCGCAAGACCTGCGACAAGCCGGTGGTGGGCGGGATCAACGGCGTCGCGGTCGGGGCGGGCCTGGGCCTGGCCATGGCCTGCGACGTGCGCCTGGTGGCCCACTCGGCGCGGCTGATGGCCGGCTACACCCGGATCGGCGGCTCGCCGGATGCGGGCCTCACCATCACCCTGCCCCAGGCCATGGGCTATGAGCGCGCCATGCGCTTCATGATGGAAAACCGCACCGTCACCGGCGAGGAGGCCGTCGCCTGGGGCCTGGCCGGGGAGGCCGTGGCCGACGCCGACTTCCAGGAACGCTTCCAGGCCTACTGCCAGTCCCTCTGCGACTGGTCGCCCATCACCCTGCGGCTCCTCAAGCGCGGCATGGTCAAGTCCTACGAGACCCCGGACCCGGAGGTCCAGCTGCGTTACGAGGTCTCGAACATCCGCATCGCCTTCGCCAGCGACGACGCCAAGGAGGCCCGCCAGGCCTTCTTCGAGAAGCGCAAGCCGGTCTTCAGGGGCCGGTAGGCCCCGACTTGCGGCCCTTGCGCCCGCTGGACAGGGCGGCGACGGGGTCGGCGCCGGCCGGCAGGCCGGACTTCGAGTCGGCGAGGACCAGGGCGTCCTTCTGGAAGCGGAAGGCGTCGACGGAAAGGTAGCCGCCGGACCCGGCGGAACGGACGACCACGATCACCTCGGGCCGCCCGTCGCGGTCGATGTCCGAAAACTTCAGGGCCTCCAGCGCGCCGTCCCGGGGCCGGACGGCGCCCGCCACGAAGGCGTCGAAGGGGAAGGACGGGTCGCCGGCCTTGTAGAGGCGCAGGGCGTAGCTGCCGATGCTGCGGGCCTCTCCCTCGCCCTCGTCGGCGACGGCGTTGACGCCCAGGGTTGCATCCGACCCGTTCAGCACGATGCGGTTGGGGTCTCCCGCCGCTGCGGGGCAGGCGGCGGCCAGGGCGAGGGCGATCAGGGCGAATCTGAGCACGGCGTCTGTCTCCTCCGGATCAGCCGGCGCGTTCGGCGGCGCCGTAGGTGAGGGCGACGAAGACGTCCTCAAGGCTCGGGTCCTCTGTGGCGACGTCTCGGACCGACAGGCCGGCGGCGCGGACGGCGGCCAGGACCTGCTCGACGCTGGACTCCCCGGTCCGGTAGGTCACGGCGAAGGCGCCGCCTGGCCGCAGTCGGGATTCGAAGCCGGAGAGGGCCGGCGCGGCCTCGACCGGGACCTCCGGGGTCACCACCACGGCGCGGGTGTCGATCCGGCCGAGGAGTTCGCCTGTGGCCTCGCACGCCACCACCTCGCCCTTGTTGATGATGGCGATCCGGTCGCAGAGCTCCTGGGCTTCCTCCAGGTAGTGGGTGGTCAGGACGATGGTCACGCCCTTCCGGTTCAGCTCCACCACATAGCGCCAGAGCTGGCGGCGCAGCTCCACGTCCACGCCGGCGGTGGGCTCGTCGAGGATCAGGACGGGCGGATTGTGGGTCATGGCCTTGGCGACCATCAGGCGCCGCTTCATGCCGCCGGAGAGCTGGCGCACATAGGCCTCGGCCTTGTCGGCGAGCCCCAGGGCGGTGAGCAGCTCCATGGACCGGCGCTCCTTCGGGGGTACGCCGTACATGCCGGCCTGGACCTCGAGGGATTCCCGGGGCGTGAAGAAGGGGTCCGCGGCGATCTCCTGGGGCACCACGCCGATGGCGGCCCGGGCGTCGCGCGGGCGCTCGTCGATATCCCGGCCCCAGATCTTGACCGTGCCGGAGGTCTTGCGCACCAGGCCGGCCAGGATGTTGATGAAGGTCGACTTGCCCGCCCCGTTCGGACCCAGGAGGCCGAAGACAGAGCCGCGCGGCACGAGGAGATCGACACCCTTCAGGGCCTGCATCTCGGGCGTGGTCTTGGTCGCCGCATAGGTCTTGACCACGTTCCGGGCCTCGATGGCGTAGTCGGGCGGGCTCATGGCGTCTCCGGGGCTGCGGCGCATTGACGGGTGAAGGCCGGCTCGCATACCTAGAGCCTGCCCGGGTCGCCGCCAAGCGCCCCGGCGAGGGAGATCCCTTCCATGGCCCGCAAGACCATCCCCGCCGCCCCGTCCGCCGCGCCCGAACCCGAGATCGTGCGCGTCCACGCCCGCCGCGTGGCCTGCGACGGCGTCGGCGGCGCCCTGGGCCACCCGCGCGTCTATCTCGACCTTGGCGTCGACGGGACGGTGGACTGCCCGTACTGCGACCGGAGGTTCGTCCTGGACGCCGGCCATGGCGAGGGCGCGCCCGGGGTCTACGAGGTCTCGGGCGGCCACTGACCCGCCAACCGAGGATCGACCGGCCCGCCGCCGCCCTCTAGGATGGGGGCCATGAGCGACGCCCCCCTCCGCCTCTACCTCGTCGACGGCTCCGGCTTCATCTTCCGGGCCTTCCACGCCCTTCCGCCCCTCACCCGCAAGTCGGACGGTCTGCCGATCGGCGCCGTATCCGGCTTCTGCAACATGCTGTGGAAGCTGCTGGTGGACATGAAGGCCCAGCCGGACGCGCCGACCCATCTGGCGGTGGTCTTCGACCATTCCGAGAAGACCTTCCGGAACAGGATCTACCCCGAGTACAAGGCCCACCGCCCGCCGGCGCCCGAGGACCTTGTTCCCCAGTTCCCCCTGGTGCGCGAGGCCACCCGCGCCTTCGGCGTCCACGCCCTGGAGCAGCCGGGATTCGAGGCCGACGACCTGATCGCCGCCTATGCCCGCCAGGTCCGCGAGGCGGGCGGCGAGGTCACCATCATCTCCTCCGACAAGGACCTGATGCAGCTGGTGTGCGCGCGGGTGACCATGCTCGACACCATGAAGAACGTCCGGATCGGGCCTGAGCAGGTGATCGAGAAGTTCGGCGTCCCGCCGGACAAGGTGGTCGAGGTCCAGGCCCTTTGCGGCGACCCCGTCGACAACGTGCCCGGCGCCCCGGGCATCGGCGTCAAGACCGCGGCCCTGCTGATCAACGAGTACGGCGACCTTGAGACCCTCCTGGCCCGGGCCGGCGAGATCCGCCAGGAGAAGCGCCGGCAGATCCTCCTGGAGCACGCCGAGCAGATCCGCCTGTCCCGCCAGCTGGTCCAGCTGGACGACCGGGCGCCCCTGCCCTCGGCCCTCGAAGAGCTGGCTGTGGCCGATCCTGACCCGGACGCCCTGGCCGCCTTCCTGCAGGAGATGGAGCTCAACACCCTGGGTCGCCGGGTGGCCGGGGCGCACCTCGCGGCAAAGGTCCAGACCGCCGCGGACCAGACGGCCGCGTCCGAGCCGGTGGACGCCGCCGCCTACGCCTGCGTGCGAGACCTGCCCACGCTCGAGGTCTGGATCGCCCGGGCGCGAGCGGCGGGGATCATCGCCTTCGACACCGAAACCGACGCCCTGGGCTCGGCCACGGCGGGTCTGGTGGGCGTCTCCCTGGCCGTCGGCCCCGGCGAAGCCTGCTACATCCCCCTGGCCCACGAGGCCGAGCCGGGACTCGCCCTCGACGCCCCCGGCGACCTGACCCAGATCCCCCTCGCCGAAGCCCTCGACCGGCTCCGGCCCTTGCTGGAGGACCCCTCCGTCCTCAAGGTCGGCCAGAACGCCAAGTACGACCTGGGGGTCCTGTCGCGCTACGGAATCCGCGTAGCGCCCATCGAGGACACCATGCTGATCAGCTACGTCCTGGAGGGCGGGCTGCACGGCCATGGCATGGACGAGCTGTCGCGCCTGCACCTGGGCCACAGCCCCATTCCCTTCAAGCAGGTGGCGGGAACCGGCAAGGCCCAGAAAAGCTTCCGGCACGTAGCCCTCGAGCCCGCGACCGCCTACGCCGCCGAGGACGCCGACGTGACCCTGCGACTCTACAAGGTCCTGCGGCCACGGCTGCGGCAGGAGGGTCTGCTGACGGTCTACGAGACCCTCGAGCGGCCCATGCCGCCGGTGCTGGCGGACATGGAGAACGCCGGCGTGCGGGTCGACCCCGAGCGCCTGCGCCGGCTCTCGAACGACTTTTCGGTGCGGATGGGCGAGCTCGAGGCCGAGGCCCACCGGCTGGCGGGCCACCCCTTCAACCTCGGCAGCCCCAAGCAGGTGGGCGAGGTGCTCTATGGCCAGATGGGCCTTGAGTCCCGGCGGACCACCGCCACCGGCGCCCAGGGGACCGACGCCTCGGTCCTCGAGGAGCTGGCCGCCGAAGGCCACGCCCTGCCGAGGGTCCTGCTGGACTGGCGCCAGCTGTCAAAGCTCAAGGGCACCTATACCGACGCCCTGGCGGCGGCCATCGCCCCCGCCACCGGCCGGGTCCACACGTCCTACGCCCTGGCCTCCACCACCACGGGCCGGCTGTCCTCCACGGACCCCAATCTCCAGAACATCCCGGTCCGCACCGAGGAGGGGCGCAAGATCCGTCAGGCCTTCGTCGCGGACCCCGGCCATGTCCTGATCAGCGCCGACTACAGCCAGATCGAGCTGCGCCTGCTGGCCCATGTGGGCGACATCCCCCAGCTGAAGGACGCCTTCGCCAGGGGCCTGGACATCCACGCCATGACGGCCTCTGAGGTCTTCGGCGTTCCCATAGAGGGCATGCCGGCCGAAACCCGCCGGCGGGCCAAGGCCATCAACTTCGGCATCGTCTACGGCATCTCCGCCTTTGGCCTGGCCGCCCAGCTGTCGATCCCCCGGGACGAGGCCGCGGACTATATCCGCACCTATTTCGAGCGCTTCCCGGGCATCCGCGCCTACATGGACCAGGCCCGGGAGACGGCCCGACGGCAGGGCTTCGTCACCACCCTCTTCGGGCGGCGCGTCCACATCCCGGCGGTCCACGCCCGCAGCCAGGCGGAGCGCGCCTTCGGCGACCGGGCGGCCATCAACGCCCCCCTCCAGGGCGCCTCCGCCGACATCATCCGGCGGGCCATGATCCGCATGCCGGGTGAACTGGCCGCCGCCGGGCTGAAGACCCGCATGCTGCTCCAGGTCCATGACGAACTGATCTTCGAGGCGCCCGAGGCCGAAGCCTCGACCGCCCCGGAGGTCATCCGCCGGGTCATGGCGACGGCCCCCTTGCCGGCCGTCGCGCTCAGCGTCCCCCTGCTGGTCGACGTCCGCGCCGCCGCCAACTGGGATGATGCGCATTGATCCGGTATCGTCATACGCCTGACGTGCGCACCGGATCTGCTCCGGGCGCTCGCCTGACTCCAGCCCTGCGGAACCTCGCCATGCTCCGGAACGGACTTCTCCTGGCCGCCCTCGGATCGGCGCTCGTCGCCCCTGCGCTGGCCCACGAAACCGGTGCGCCCCACGCATCCCACGGCGATGGCCGCACCTGGCTGGCGGGCGACCACCATGTCCATTCCCAGTTCAGCGTCGGCTGGAAGCCCGGATCGGACCCCGCTGCGCCTCCGGAGCCCGTGATCGGGGGCGACTCGAGCAACACCATTCCCACCAACGCCCGCATGGCCCGGAAGTTCGGCCTGTCCTGGATGGCGGCGACGGACCACGGCGGACCGAATCACTCCCGGATCAGCCGGGACCTGGCCTACCCCGAGATCCTGAGGGCGCGGGGAGAGACGCCGGACCTGATCCTTTTCTTCGGCCTGGAGCTGAATACGCCCGGCGCCGACCATTCCAGCATCATCGTCCCCAAGTCCCCGTCGGAGCGCGACGATCTCGTCGATCTCGAACGCCGCTTCGACAAGTACGAGGCTTGGCCCCTGGATCCGGCCCGCGACCAGGAGGACCGGATGGTCGAGGCCCTGACCTACATGAAGGGTCTCCCGCGTCCGCCGGTGGTGATCGCCCACCACGCCTCGCGGTCGGCCCCGGCGATGGGGACCTATGGACAGACCGCGCCGGCCGAGCTTCGCGACTGGAACGACGCAGCGCCCTCGGTCGCGGTAGGCATGGAAGGGGCGCCCGGGCATCAGGCCGCCGGCCTCAACCCCGATGGCTCCCCACGCCTCTCGCAGGCGCGCGGCGCCTACCGCCAGCACCCCACCTACGGCGGCTACGACCAGATGACCGCCCGGGTCGGCGGCTTCTGGGATTCCATGCTGGGGGAGGGCCGGCGCTGGTGGATCACGGCGACATCCGACTCCCACCGCCACTATACGGACGGTGGAATCGACTTCTGGCCCGGTGAGTACGCCAAGACCCATGTCCTCGCCCGGAAGACGCCGGACGACATCCTGGAGGGCCTGCGCAATGGCCGCGTCTTCGTGACAACGGGTGATCTCGTCTCCTCTGTCGATCTCGAGGTGCGGCCCGTGGCCCGCGGCGGCGCGCCTGCGGGCATCGGCGGAGAGGTCACGGTCTCGAAGGGTCAGGACGTCCGGATCACCCTGAGGGTCCGCGATCCGTCCGGAGAGAACTTTGGCGGCCGGTCCCCGGAGGTGAAGCGGATCGACCTCATCCGCGGCGACCTCACCGGCCCTGCCCCCAGCCGTTCGGCGGACGTGAACCCCACGACGCGGGTCGAGCGGCGCTTCACGGCCGCCGACTGGGTCCGCGAGGGCGAAGTCATCACCCTCACCACCACCCTGCGCAACGTCCAGGCCTCCGGTTACATCCGCCTGCGCGGGACCGGGACCGAGGAGGCGGAGCCGGCCATGGACGTCCCGGGCGAGAATCCCTGGGACGACCTCTGGTTCTACGCCAACCCGGTGTTCATCAAGGTCCGCTGATGGCCCCGATCCCGGAACTCGCCCCGGAGCCTATTCCGGACAGCCTGGCCGCCTGCCGCAGGCTCGACCGGGATGACCCCCTCTCGGCCCTGACGGGGCGATTCCGCCTGCCCGCCGGGATCGTCTACCTGGACGGAAACTCCCTCGGGCCCCTGCCGCGCGCGTCCGAGGCGGCGGTCCGCAGGGCGACTGCGGGCGAGTGGGGCCGGTCCCTGGTGCGCGGCTGGAACGACGATGACTGGATTGGCCTGCCGACCCGCACCGCGACCCGCATCGCCCCCTTGATCGGCGCTGATCCCGATGAGGTGGCCTGCGCCGACTCGGTCTCGGTGAATCTCTTTAAGCTGGCGGCGGGCGCCCTGGCCCTGAGCCCGGACCGGAAGGTCCTCCTGGCGGCCGAGATGGACTTTCCCACGGACGGCTACATGCTCCAGGGTCTGTCCCGCCTGAGGCCCGATATCCGTATACGGATCGTTCCGCATCACGAGATCGCCGGAGCGCTCTCGAACGACGTCGCCCTGCTGGTGCTGAGTCACGCGGACTATCGCACCGGCGCCCTGGCGGACCTGTCCGGCCTGTCCCGCCAGGCCGCCGAGGCGGGCGTCCTGACCCTCTGGGACCTCAGCCACACCGCAGGCCTCGCGCCCGTCGGCCTCGCCGCAGCCGGCGCGGACATGGCGGTGGGCTGCGGATACAAGTACCTGAACGGCGGACCCGGGGCGCCGGCCTTCGCCTTCCTCGCCCGCCGCCACCACGAGGCCTTCGCCAATCCCCTGTCGGGCTGGATGGGGCATGAGCGCCCCTTCGATTTCGCGCCGGACTACGCGCCCGCCGCCGGCGCCGCCCGTCTCATGGCCGGGACCCCTCCCATCCTGTCCCTGACCGCCCTGCATGCGGCCCTGGAGGTGTTCGAAGGCCTTCAACCCGCCGCCCTTCTCGCGCGGTCCCGGACCCTCTCCGACCTCTTCCTCGCTCGCGCGGCGCCGGCGCTGGAGGCGCACGGCTTCACCCGCGTCTCCCCGGCCCGGCGGGAGGCCCGGGGCGGCCACCTGTCCTTCGCCCACCCCCAGGCCTACCCGGTGGTGCAGGCCCTGATCGCCGCCGGCGTGATCGGCGACTTCCGGGCCCCGGACCTGATGCGCCTGGGCTTTTCGCCCCTCTTCCTGCGCCGGGCGGATGTCTGGGCCGCGGCGGACCGTTTCGCCCGGGTCATGGAGACCGGCGCCTGGCGCGATCCCGCCTTCGCCGAGAAGCAGAGGGTCACATGAACGCCCCCCGGGACGAGGCCGGCCGCCGGCTGTACGACATCTCCCAGCCCCTGCGGCCGGGCCTGCCGGTCTGGCCGGGCGACACCCCCTTCGGCCTGGAGCGGACCTGGATCCTGGACGGGGACTGCCCGGTCAACGTCTCGCGCCTGACCCTGTCCACCCACTCCGGCGCCCACGCCGACGCCCCCCTGCATTTCGACCCGGCGGGCGGCTCCATGGAGATGGTTGACCTGGTTCCCTACCTCGGCCCCGCCCAGCTCATGTCGGTGACGGACGGACCGGAGCGCATCGCCCCGGAGGAGGTCCTGCCCCGCCTCGTCCCTGGCGTCCGCCGGGTGCTCCTGCGGACCTTTGAGGCCTTTCCCCATGACGCCTGGCCGGAGGCCTTCCGCACTCCCGCTCCGGAGCTGGTGGAAGCCCTCGGCGCCGCCGGCGTCCGGCTGATCGGGATGGACGGCCCCTCCCTCGACCCGCAGGAGGCCAAGCATCTGGCCAGCCACCTCGCCCTGGGCCGCCTGGGCATGGCGGTGCTTGAGGGCCTGGTCCTCGATGGCGTCGAGGATGGCGTCTTTGAGCTCATCGCCCTTCCCCTGTCCCTGGCGGGCGCTGACGCCTCCCCCGTGCGCGCCGTGCTGCGTGACCTCTGAAGGCGCCTCTCGCCCTGAGCGCCCGCCGTGCTAGGCTGGAGCCAGGCTCATCAGGACCAGGGAGAGACCATGAAGGGACCAGCGATTTTCCTTGCCCAGTTCGCCGGGGACGAGGCGCCCTTCAACAGCCTGCCCGCCATCGGCCGCTGGGTGGCGGACATGGGCTATAAGGGCGTTCAGATTCCCACCTGGGACCGGCGCCTGTTCGACCTGAAGCTGGCCGCCGAGAGCGACGCCTACTGCGACGAGGTCAAGGGCATGCTCGCCGACCTCGGCCTGGAGGTCTCCGAGCTGTCCACCCACATGCAGGGCCAGCTGGTGGCGGTGCATCCGGCCTATGACGAGATGTTCGACGGCGGGGTCCCCTCCGCCGTGCGCGGCAATCCCAAGGCCCGCCAGGCCTGGGCGGTGGAGCAGGTCCTCCTGGGCGCCAAGGCCTCGCGACGGATGGGCCTGCCCGCCAGCGTCACCTTCTCGGGCGCCCTGGCCTGGCCCTACTTCTATCCCTATCCCCAACGCCCCGCGGGCCTTGTGGAGGAGGCCTTCGACGAGCTGGCCCGGCGCTGGCGTCCCATCCTCGACGCCTACGAGGAGGCCGGGGTGGACCTCTGCTACGAGGTGCATCCCAGCGAGGACCTGTTCGACGGGGCGACGGTGGAGATGTTCTGGGACCGGGTGGATCACCATCCCCGGGCCTGCCTGCTCTATGACCCCAGCCACTTCATGCTGCAGCAGCTGGACTACCTGGAGTACATCGACCTCTACCACGAGCGGATCCGGATGTTCCACGTGAAGGACGCCGAATTCCGGCCCACCGGGCGGCAGGGGGTCTATTCCGGCTACCAGCCCTGGAAGGAGCGCGCCGGCCGTTTCCGCTCCCTGGGCGACGGCCAGGTCGATTTCCGCGCCATCTTCTCCAAGCTCGCCCAGTACGGCTACCAGGGCTGGGCGGTGCTGGAGTGGGAGTGCGCCCTCAAGGCGCCCGAGGACGGGGCCCGCGAGGGCGCGCCCTTCATCCGCGACCACATCATCAACGTGACCGGCAAGAGCTTCGACGACTTCGTCGCCACCGGGGTGGACGCCGCCGCCAATCGCCGGATGCTCGGCCTTGACCGCTGAGCGACGCCTTCGTCTCGGCATGGTCGGCGGCGGGGAGGGCGCCTTCATCGGCGCCGTCCACCGCATGGCCGCCCGGCTCGACGACCGCTGGACCCTGGTCGCCGGCGCCTTTTCCTCGGATCCGGAGCGGTCCCGCGCCTTCGGCCTGGGCCTGGGGCTGGACCCGGGCCGCAGCTATGGCGACTTCGCCGAAATGGCCCGGGCCGAGGCCGCCCGGCCGGACGGGATCGACGCCGTCGCCATCGTCACTCCCAACGCCGCCCACTTCGCCCCGGCCCGGGCCTTCCTGGAGGCCGGGATCGCGGTCATCTGCGACAAGCCCCTGACGACCGGGATGCAGGAGGCCAGGGCCCTCTCGGACCTCGTCGCCCGGACCGGCCTGCCCTTCGTCCTGACCCACAATTACAGCGGCTATCCCATGGTCCGGCACGCCCGGGACCTGGTGGCGCGGGGCGTCCTGGGGCCGATCCGGGTGGTCCAGGCCGAGTACGCCCAGGACTGGCTTGCCCGCGACCTGCCCGGCAACCGCCAGGCCGACTGGCGCGGCGATCCGGACCGGGCCGGCCCTGGCGGCGCCCTGGGGGACATCGCCACCCACGCCTTCCACCTGGCGGCCTTCGTGACCGGCGAGACGCCTTCGGCGGTCAGCGCCGAGACCTCCCGCTTCGTCGCCGGCCGCCGGCTGGACGACGACGTCCAGGTCCGCCTGCGCTGGGCCGGCGGCGCCCGCGGCCAGCTCTGGGCCAGCCAGGTGGCCATCGGCGCCTCCAACGGCCTGCGCCTGCGGGTGATCGGCGCCGACGCCGCCCTCGACTGGTCCCAGGAAGAGCCCGACTACCTGCGCTTCGCCCGGCTGGGCGAGGCCCCGCAGGTCCTGCGCCGGGGCGGACCGGGCCTGTCCGCCGCCGCCGAGGCCGCCACCCGCCTGCCCGCCGGCCATCCCGAGGGCTATCTCGAGGGCTTCGCCCAGATCTACACCGACGCCGCCGACCTCATCCTCGCCCATCGGGCGGGACAGGCGCCCCCCGACCGCCTCGCCGGCCTGCCCGGGGTGCGCGAGGGGGTCGAGGGCGTCGCCTTCATCACCGCCGCCGTCCGCAGCGCCGCTTCGGACGGGGCCTGGATTTCCCTTTCCGAGGAGGCCGCATGATCCGTCAGAGCTTCGCCTGGTGGTCCTTCGCCATGGACCCCGCCACCGACCCCAGGGCCCTTCTCGCCGGCGCCGCCGGCGCGGGCGCCAAGGGGGTGGAGATGCTGCCCGACGACCTGTGGCCCGTGGCCCAGGACCTCGGCCTGTCCGTCGTCACCCTCAGCGGCCACGCCCTGGAGACCGGGTTCAACGACCCCTCCCGGCACGCGGCCCTGCGCGACGAGGTGCGCCGCCGGATCGATGACGCCGCAGCGGGAGGCTGCGAGGCCGTGATCGTCTTCTCCGGCTCGAGGATCGGCGACGGCGCCGACGCCCCGGCCATCGCCGCCTGCGTGGAGGGGCTGGGGCCTGTGGTGGAACATGCGAAGGCGGCGGGCGTGCGCCTGCTCCTGGAGCTTCTCAACAGCAAGGTCGACCACCCCGGCCACCAGTGCGACCGCACCGCCTTCGGGGCCGAGATCGTGCGTCAGCTGGACGACCCGGGCCTGCGCCTCCTCTACGACGGCTATCACATGCAGCTGATGGAGGGCGACCTGAGCCGGACCATCGTCGACCACCTCGACCTGATCGGCCACGTCCACACCGCCGGCGCCCCTGGCCGCCGGGACCTGGACAACCGGCAGGAGATCAACTGGCCCGCCATCGCCGGCCTGCTCGCCCGCAAGGGCTACGGCCAGTGGGTGGGCCACGAGTTCGTGCCGCGCGGGGAGCCTGTCGCCGCCCTGGCCGCCGCCATAGCCCTCGTCGATGCGGGCGCCGCCCAGGGAGTCCGCAATGTTTGACGCCATCGTCGTCGGGTCGGGGATCAGCGGCGGCTGGGTCGCCAAGGAGCTGTGCGAGCGGGGGCTGAAGGTCCTGATGCTCGAGCGCGGGCCGGAGGTCCGTCACGGGGAGGACTACAGCAACGACCTGGCGGCCAGCCGCACGCCCAAGGAGGATCAGATCCCCCTGGAGGAGCGGGAGAAGCACTACCCCTACCATGTGGGGGTGTCCTACGCCCTGTTCGAGTCCAACAAGGCCTTCTGGGCCAGCGACTTTGATCACCCCTACGAGACCGCGACGGGCAAGCCCTATCGGTGGATCCGGGGCTATCAGCTGGGCGGGCGCTCCCTGACCTGGGGCCGCCAGTCCTACCGCTGGGCGCCGCAGGACTTCGAGTCCAACCTGAAGGATGGCCACGGGGTCGACTGGCCGATCCGGTATGACGACCTCGCCCCCTGGTATGACCATGTGGAGGCCTTCGCCGGCATCAGCGGCGACTATGACGATCTGAGCCAGTTGCCCGATGGCGACTTCCTGCCCCCCTGGCCGATGAATGTGGTCGAAGAGGCGGTGAAGGCGAACATCGAAACGGCATTTCCCACCCGGCGCATGATCATCGGCCGGGCGGCCAACCTGACCCGGACCACCAAGACGCATCAGGACCTTGGTCGCAAGCGCTGCGAGGGCAAGCTGCGCTGCGCCCACGGCTGCAGTCTGGGCGGCTACTTCTCCACCCAGGCGGCCACCCTCCCCGCCGCCCTGGCGACCGGCAGGCTGACCGTGGTGACCGACGCCGTTGTGACTTCGGTGGAGTATGACCCCGCCCGGGGGCGCGTCACCGGCGTGAGGGTGGTGGATCGCCTCACCCGGGAGGGGCGAACCTACTCGGCGCGGATGGTCTTCCTCAACGCCTCCAGCATCAATACGGCGACCCTTCTCCTGAACTCGCGGTCCGACGCCTTCCCGAGGGGCCTGGCCAACAGCAGCGACCAGGTCGGACGCAACCTGATGGACCATGTCAGCACCCGGCCCATTGTCGGGCGCTGGCCCGGCTTTCGGGACGAGCCCGATCCCGGCGAGCGCCCGACGGGGATCTACATCCCGCGCTACGCCCACGTCACGGAGACGGACAAGCCCTATCTGCGCGGCTTCGGCATGCAGGGCGGCGCCGTGCGCTCGCGCCGGCCCGAGGCGCATGGCGGCATGCCCTGGTCCATGTCCTTGCTGCCCTTCGGCGAGGTCCTGCCCAACCCCGACAATCGCGTCACCCTCTCGACCTCGCGGACGGATTCCTGGGGGTTTCCCGTCCCCATCATCGACGCCGCCCACGGCCGCAACGAACAGGTGATGATGCGCGAGGCGGCCCGCGACGCCTGGGAGATGCTGAAGGCCGCCGGTTGCGTCGACCTCAATTCCTGGGAGGCGGCGGCGGAGCAGATCACCCCGCCCGGCGACCGCATCCACGAGATGGGCACGGCGCGCATGGGCCGCGACCCGGCGACCTCGGTGGTGAATGGCTGGGGCCAGGCGCACGAGGTTCCCAACCTCTTCCTCTCCGACGGGGCGGTCATGGCCTCCAGCGCCTCGATGAACCCCTCCCTGACCTACATGGCCCTGTCCGCCCGCACGGCGAACCATGCGGCCGACCTCCTTCGCGACGGAGCCCTCTGATGCCCGCCTACGGCCTGCAGCTCTACACCCTGCGCAAGCCCTTCGCCGCCGATCCCAAGGGGACCCTCAGCCGCATCCGCGAGATCGGCTATGACGCGGTGGAGTTCGCCGCCCCCCTGTCCATGGACTTCGCCGACCTGGGCGCCCACCTGGCCGCCATCGGCCTGGACTGCCCCTCGGTGCACGCCGGCCTGGACGACATGCGCGACCGACCCGACGCCGTCCTGGCCATGGCCCGCCACCTCGGCTGCCGCTGGATCGTCCTGCCCTTCGTCATGCCGGACCAGAGGGACTGGGACGCCGTGATCGCCGGCCTGAACGCCTTCGCCCGCCGGGCGACCGCCGAGGGCTTCCGCGTCGCCTACCACCACCACGACTTCGAGTTCGCCCCGGAGGCCGACGGGACCCTTCCCTTCGACCGCCTGGTCGACGGGACCGACCCGGACCTCGTCAGTTTCGAGCTGGACGTCTACTGGCTGACCCGGGGCGGGCAGGACGCCCTGGCCATGATCCGCCGCCTGGCCGGCCGCGTGCGCCTCCTGCACCTGAAGGACTACAAGGCCGACGGCGGCATGGCCGACGTGGGCGCCGGAACCCTCGACTTCCCCGCCCTCCTGGCCGCCGGCGTGGACGTCGGCGTGGAACACCGCTTCGTCGAGCACGACTTTCCGCCGGCCCCCTACTGGCCGAGCGTGGAGGCGAGTTTGAGGTACCTGCGGGGGCTGTGGTGAGCGTTGAGGTGCAGCGCATTATTGGCGTGCACATACCTTCTTGGGCGCACTGGCTATCGCAGCCCCTGCTTGTTGTGGGATTGATAGTTACGATAGTTTCCTTATTATTCATCACGATAAGCAAGACGGATCATATTTACATCTATGATTTAGATAATGAAAAGCTATCAAAGAAAAGTAATATAAACAAAAAGCTATTATTGCCAAATTTATCTATGGCCCTTGTTGTTTCTTTTTGTATTGTTTTAATTTACATACAAATTGCTACTTCTTACAGCAGTTCGTTATCTGTCACGTCAGCTGCTTGGGTTCAAGCGGCTGGAAGCATACTCGCGGTCGCAACAATGATTTATGCGAACTTTTTAGGTCAACATTTTGACAGAGAAAAAGCCAAAAAGGATGAATTGTATCGTAGAGAGAAGCGAGTCTTGGTAATGCTGAGAATGCGTCTACTTGTCGAAGATTCTCCGAACAATATAGTTAATTCACCTGGCCCATCTCTAAATCAAAATCATTTAGACCAAATCAAAGTTTGTCTGACAATAATTGATCTCGAACTAGATAATAAGATATATCTTGATGAAACATATGGAGCATTGAAGATATTCCGTGATCACTTGTCAGTGACATTAGAACATATCATACACCCATCCATGCATTCACATAACAGCGATTATGTAGATTATTGTATAGAAACGTCAAGTCAGTTGATTAACATACTAAAGATTTTCAAAATTCGTATTGAACATGACTAAAACACGCTAATTCACGAGATTATGAATATAAACATTGCTCGCAGCCTTCACGATCCAGCGGCTCGGGTGGCGCGGCGCGCGCTCCTGGAGGAGCCGCATGTCCGTCCATTGACCGCTTATGTCGAGCAACTGCGGGCCAGCTCGCCTGACGAGTTCCCGGATTTCGATCCGCTGGACGGCGGCGTCGAGGCGCGAATGCTGTTCCTGCTGGAGAAACCGGGACCCATGACCTCGGCGTCGCGCACCGGTGGTGCGGGCTCGGGTTTCATCAGCCGCGACAACGACGACCCCACCGCCGAGGCCATATTCGACTTCATGCGCAAGGCCGGTATTCCCCGCCGGGAGACCGTGTTCTGGAACATGATCGCGGGCTGGAACGGAACGCGCAAGGTCACGGCGCGCGAGGTGAGGGAGGGTGCGCTGGAGACTCTTCGGCTGGTGCGCCTCCTGCCGCGGCTGAGGGCCGTGGTGCTGGTGGGGAAGCGGGCCGAGCGGGCTTACCCGCTCTTGGCTGCGGAGGCCTTCAGCCTCTCGAGTTCGGTCCATCCCTCGCCACTCGTGAGAGCTTCCCAGGAGACAAGTTGGCGACGGATCCCGGAGGACTGGCGCGCGGCTTACAGAGCCTTGGCCAACCTCTAGGCCGTCATTGTGGACGGGCTGCCCGTTCGGGGGCCAGGCTCAGGTCTCGGCGCGCAGAGGCTCGGGCGGAGTCGAGGCCCGCTCCGGCAAGCTCGCCGCCGGGGTTCCCGGTTTGACGATTGATTGATTTGCATCGCCCCCGGAACCCGCCGAAGGTTCCGCCATCACGGACGGGAACGGGGGTCACCATGCTGGTCTCACAGATTCTTCGGGCCAAGGGCGATGCGGTGTTCACCGTCACGCCTTCAGATACGGTCGGCCGGGTCGCCGAGCTCCTGCACTCCAGACGCGTCGGCGCCCTTGTGGTGACGAAGGGCGAGGCCGTGGTGGGCATTGTCTCGGAGCGCGACATCGTCCGGGCTGTGGCCGGCGGCGACGAAAAGGTCACGTCGCGCCCCGTTTCCGCCTACATGACGGAGGACGTGGTGTTCGCTGACCCCGGCGAAACCGTCGATTCCCTGCTCTCGCGCATGACCGACCGGCGCATCCGCCACCTGCCGGTCGTCCAGGCCGGGCGGCTGGTCGGGATCGTCTCCATCGGCGACCTGGTGAAGTGGAAGATTTCCGAGGTCGAAGCCGAGGCGGACGGCCTGAAGGCCTATATCGCCGGGAGCTGACCGGAAGGGGACTTCCTGGTGGAGCCGAGGGGAGTCGAACCCCTGACCTCATCATTGCGAACGATGCGCTCTACCAACTGAGCTACGGCCCCAAGGAAGGCGCGGAATAAGCGGTTTTGGGGGCGGGCTGTCAAGACGGCCCTTCGCGTCGGCTTGCCCGGGCGCGGCGGGCGGCTTATGTGGCGGGCATGGGCTTCATACACTTCATCCTGCACAACCTGCTCGAGATCATGATCTGGGCGATCATCATCGGGGCGATCATGTCCTGGCTGACCGCCTTCAACGTGATCAACCTGCGCAACCCCGTCGTGGGCCGGATCCAGCAGGTGCTGGAGACGGTCACCAACCCGGTGCTCGCCCCCCTGCAGCGCTTCATCCCGCCCATCGCCGGCCTGGACATCACGCCGATCTTCGCCCTGCTCATCCTGCAGGGCGTCCAGCGCTATCTTCTCCCCTCCCTGTTCGGCGCCCTCTGACCCCGGACGCCTGACGCCCCCGCCTTCCCAGCCGACGCCTTTCGCGGTATCCGCCGCCCCGTCCCGGGAGCCCCTGCGTGATCCTCACCCTGTCCTGTCCCGACCGGCCCGGCATCGTGGCCCGCGTCTCCACCCTGCTCTTCGAGCACGGCGCCAACATCGTCGACGCCCAGCAGTTCGATGACGGCGAGACCGGCCGCTTCTTCATGCGCGTGGTCTTCACCCCCGGCCCGGGCGGGGCGGCGGCGGTGCGGCCGGGGCTGGAGGCCCTGGCGGCGGACCTCGCCATGGACTGGACCCTGCGCGATCCCGAGGACCGGCGGCGGGTGATGATCCTGGCCTCGCAGACTGATCACTGCCTGGCCGACCTGATCTGGCGCTGGCGGCAGGGCGAGCTGCCCATGGATATCTCGGCGGTGGTCTCCAACCATCCGGAGGCGAGCTTTCCGCACACGGATCTCAAGGGCATCGCCTTCCACCACCTGCCGGTGAGCCCCGAGACCAAGGCCGACCAGGAGGCGCGGCTGCGCAACCTGATCGCCGCCACGGGGACCGACCTCGTCATCCTGGCGCGCTACATGCAGATCCTGTCGGAGGAGATGGCCCTGCACCTGGCCGGGCGGTGCATCAACATCCACCACTCCTTCCTGCCCGGCTTCAAGGGCGCGCGACCCTATCATCAGGCTCACGCCCGGGGGGTGAAGGTGATCGGCGCCACCGCCCACTTCGTCACCCCCGACCTCGACGAGGGCCCGATCATCGAGCAGGACGTGGAGCGGATCAGCCACCGCGACCAGCCGAAGGACCTGGTGCGCAAGGGCCGCGACATCGAGCGCCGGGTCCTGGCCCGGGCGGTGCGCTGGGTGCTGGAGGACCGGGTCCTCCTGAACGGCCGCAAGACGGTGGTGTTCACCGACTGACGGGGAACCGGGCTCCCGACCCCGCCTTCCCCCTTGCGCGCGTCGGGCGCTTGTCCTGAATTCGGGGTCTGGCGGCGCAGCGCGGAGGATGGACGTGGGCGGAAGATCGGCGACACGGCGGGATCTGGCGGAGGTGCTGCGGTCTGCTGAGCGGATCGTGGCCTTCACCGGGGCCGGAATCTCCACGGAATCCGGAATTCCGGACTTCCGCTCGCCGGGCGGGGTCTGGAGCCGGATGAAGCCGATCCTGTTCCAGGATTTCGTGAACAGCGAGGAGAAGCGCCGGGAATCCTGGGCCCGGGCCTTCCAGGGCCGCGCCGGCTGGACGGGCCGCGAGCCCAACGCCGGACATTTCGCCCTCGCCCGACTGTGGGAGAGCGGGCGGCTGACCTCGGTCATCACCCAGAATGTCGACAACCTGCACCAGAGCTCGGGCATTCCCGCCGACCGGGTGATCGAGCTGCACGGCAACGCCAGCTACGCCACCTGCCTGTCCTGCGGCCTGCGCCACGAGATCGAGGACCTGCGCCCGGCTTTCGAGGTCCGGGGCGAGCTGCCCGCCTGCCGGGAATGCGCCGGCATCGTGAAGACGGCGACCATCTCCTTCGGCCAGGCCATGCCGGAAGGGCCCATGCGCCGGGCGGAGGAGGAGACCCTGTCCTGCGACCTGTTTCTCGTTCTGGGCTCCAGCCTGACCGTCTGGCCGGCGGCGGGCTTTCCCATTCAGGCGCGGCGGGCCGGCGCCCGGCTGGTGATCGTCAACCGCGACCCTACGGACCTGGATGACCATGCCCACCTCGTCGTCTACGACGAGATCGGCCCCACCTTGTCCGAGGTGGTCCCGGCCAACTTTCCAGGCTGATCCCCGCGGCGGCGGGCGCCGCCCCGGGGACCGCGCTGCAGGCTCAGGTCCTCAAGGCGACCGAGGCGGAGACCTCCTCGGCGCCGCCCTCGTAGGCCCGCAGCTCGTTGCGGCCCACCACCAGGTGGTGGACCTCGTCCGGGCCGTCGGCAAAGCGCAGGTGGCGCACGTCGGTGTACATGGAGGCGAGCGGCGTCCACTGGGAGATGCCTGTCGCGCCGTGCATCTGGATGGCCTGGTCGATGATCTGGCAGGCCCGCTCCGGCACCATGGCCTTGACCATGGACACCCAGACCCGGGCCTCGCGGTTGCCGAGCACGTCCATGGCGCGGGCCGCCTTCAGCACCATCAGGCGCATGGCCTCGATGTCGATCCGGGCGCGGGAGATGATCTCCACATTGCCGCCCAGCCAGGCGATCTTGCGGCCGAAGGCCTCCCGGGACAGGCCCCGGCGGACCATCAGGTCCAGGGCCCGCTCGGCCTTGCCGATGGTGCGCATGCAGTGGTGGATCCGGCCCGGCCCGAGGCGGACCTGGCTGATCTCGAAGCCCCGGCCCTCGCCAAGCAGGACATTGGACTTGGGCACCCGGACATTGGTGAAGCGGATATGCATGTGGCCGCGCGGCGCATGGTCCTCGCCGAAGACGTGCATCGGGCCGAGGATCTCCACCCCGGGCGCATCGATGGGCACCAGGATCTGCGACTGCTGCTTGTGCGGGGGGGCGTCGCGATTGGTGCGGACCATGGTGATCATGATCTTGCAGCGCGGGTCGCCGGCGCCGGAGATGTAGTACTTCTCGCCGTTGATCACCCACTCATCGCCGTCCAGCACCGCCTGGGTGGCGATGTTCTTGGCGTCGGAGGAGGCCACCGCCGGCTCGGTCATGGCGTAGGCCGAGCGGATCTCCCCGTTCAGCAGGGGCTTCAGCCAGCGCTCCTTCTGTTCGGGCGTGCCGACGCGCTCCAGCACCTCCATGTTGCCGGTGTCGGGCGCCGAGCAGTTCATGACCTCCGAGGCCATGGGCGCCTTGCCCAGCTCCACGGCGATGTAGGCGTAGTCGAGGTTGGACAGGCCCTCGCCGGTCTCGGCGTCGGGCAGGAAGAAGTTCCAGAGGCCTTCCTTCTTGGCCTGGTCCTTGGCCTTCTCCAGAACCTCAAGCTGGCCGGGGGCGAAGCTCCAGCGGTCGGCATGACCCTCGCCCAAGGCCTGGAACTCCTTCTGCATGGGCACGACCGTTTCGGCGATGAAGCGCTTGACGTGCTCGTAGAGCGGCGTCGCCTTTTCGCTCATCCGCAGGTCGTTCATGTCGTCGTGCGGGTTGAACCCGAAGGTCAGTGGTCCCGTGGTCGGGGGCGTCGGGGCGTTCATGGAGGTTCCTTCCTGTCCGGTCTGATGTCTGCGCGCAGTTAAGGCCGCGGCGTCGGGTCCTGACAAGCCCGGGGTCAGCGCACCCAGGCGGCCAGGAAGTCCAGGGTGAGGCGGGTGGTCGCATCGCCCTCGGCGCCGAAACCATAGTTGAGGCTGTTGTGGCTCTCGCGCCGGGCTGCGTGAACCTCCGCCTCGCCGCCGGCGGCGCGCAGGGCGCCGGCCAAGGCCTCGGCCTGGCCCGGCGTCTCGGGATTGCCGGCCACGACGTGCAGGATCATCGGGGGCGGACGGCGACCGGGGACCGCGTGACTGACCGGCGACATGGCGGTCCAGCCGGCGGGGTCGGGGCCGAAGACCCGGGCGTAGACCCGGTCCCCCGTCTCGCGGACGTGGCGCGCGATGTCCAGGCCGTAGGCGTCCAGGAGGATGGCGGCGCGGACCGTCTGCGAGGGGACGCCAGCCGCCTCCAGATAGGACTCGTCCAGGGCCACAAGGGCGGCGAGATGGGCGCCGGCCGAATGCCCCATCAGGATGATCCGCTCCGGGTCCAGCCCGCAGCCCTTCGCCTCCCGCCTCAGGAAGGCCACGGCCTCGGCGATGTCCCGCGCCGCCTCCTGGGGGGGGCCATGCCGGAGCAGGCGGTAGTTCACCGTGGCGTAGGCGTAGCCGGCCTTCCGGAAGGCCCTCGCCTGGCCGGGCGTACCCGCATACTTGCCCCCGTGCATCCAGGTTCCGCCATGGACGAAGACCACCAGGGGGGCGGGCGTGGGGGTCGCGCCGGGCCAGAGGTCCAGCAGGTGCACGGACCGGGGCAGGTCGGGGGTCGGCGGCTGATAGGCCAGGTTGCGGACCGGCCGGTCCGCCCCGGGCGCGAGGCCGCTGCAGGGACTCTGGGCGAGGGCCGCTCCGCCGGGCCAGAAGACGAACCCGGCCGCCGCCGCGGCCAGAAGGCGCCGGCCCCAAGGTTGCGCAATCCCGGCGGGACCGTGCAGGATCGCAGGCGACAGTCTCAGTCTCATCCCGGAAACATGCCCATGCGCCTCTCCCGCCGCAACCTCCTCGCAGCCGCCGCTGCGTCTGCGCCCCTGGCGACCCTCGGCGCTCCCGTCCTGGCCTCCGCCCCGTCCCTGCCCATGGTCCCGCCCGGGGCGGCGGGGTTCGATCCGTCCAGGCTGAACGCGTTCTCGGCGGAGCTGCAGGATCTGGTGGACCGCGGCCAGCTGGCCGGGGTCACCACCCTGGCGGCGCGAAAGGGTCGGGTCTTCCACTTCGAGACCCGGGGCCTGGCGGACGTGGAGACCGGCGCCCCGGCCCGGCCGGACACGATCTGGCGGATCGCCGCCATGACCAAGCCCGTGGCCGGCGTGGCCATGATGCAGCTCTGGGAGAAGGGCCTCTGGAAGCTGGACGACCCCGTCGAGCAGCACATCCCCGAGTTCGCAGGCCTCAAGGTGAAGGCGCCGGACGGGAGTCTCGTCCCCCAGGCCTCGCCCATGACCATGGCCCAGCTGATGGGCCATACCGCCGGCTTCGACGTCAGCGCCGGCTACGCTCAGGCGGGCCTGCGGGCCGGGGACCTGAAGGAGATGATCCGCCGCCTCGCCGCCCTGCCGCTCGCCGCCCAGCCCGGGTCGGACTGGCGGTATGGCCCCAGCGTCGACATCCAGGGCCATGTGGTGGAGCGGCTCTCGGGCGAGCGGCTGGACGCCTATCTCGACCGCCACGTCTTTGGACCGCTGAAGATGGTCGACACCGGCCTGCATGTCCCGGCGGCCAAGGCGGCCCGGGTCGCCCGAATCCATACCTACCGGGAGGGCCGGATCGTCGCAGGTCCGCCCCAGGCCATACCGGTCACGCCGCCGGTCTTCCTGTCGGGAAGCGGGGGCCTCCTGTCCACGGCCTCGGACTATTTCCGCTTCTCCCAGGCCCTGCTGAACGGCGGCGCACTGGAGGGCGCGCGGATTCTGAAGCCCGAGACCGTCCGGCTCATGCGGCGAAGCGTCCTGGCGCCCGGCGTGAAGGTGGACCTCTACGGCCCCGCCCAGTCCGGGACGGGCTTCGGGCTCGACTTCGCCGTGATCGAGGACCCCGCCGCCGCCGGGACCCCCCAGGGTCGCGACACCTACTACTGGGGCGGAGCCTTCGGCACCTGGTTCTGGATCGACCCGACGAACGACATCGTCTTCGTGGGCATGATCCAGAACCTCAACGGCAGCATCCCCGGCGCCGGGAGCCCCCCTGTTCGGGAGCTCAGCATCCGGCGTCTGTACGCCGCCCTCCGGACGCCCGCAGCATGAGCGCCCCTCGCCCATCCCGGCGTGGGCTGCTCGCCGCCGGCCTCGTCCTGCCCCTCGTCGCAGGCCCGGTGCGCGCCGCCGCCCCGGGGCGGATGGTGGGTTTCCTGTCGGACTTCGACGAGATCGACGACGCCGTCGCCATCTGCCGGGCGGTGATCCTCTCCCTCGCCCCGGACGCCCGGCTCCTCGACATCACCCACCGTGTCCCGCCCTATGACGTCGAGGCCGGCGCGCGCCTCCTGGCGGGCTCGGCGCCCTGGCTGGCGGCGGATGCGGTGATCCTCGTCGTCGTGGACCCCGGGGTGGGGTCGACCCGCCGCGCCATCGTCGCGCGGACCCGCCGGGGCCAGAGCCTGGTTCTGCCGGACAACGGCCTGATCACCCTGCTCGACGCGACCGATCCCATCGTCCAGGCCCGCGAGATCACGGCGGAGTCCTGGATGATCGGCGCCCGCCGGTCCTCCACCTTCCACGGGCGGGACATTTTCGCCCCGGTGGTCGGGCGCCTGGCCCGCGGCGACGACTGGCGGGGGGTCGGGCCAGAAATCGACCCGAAGACCCTGATCCGGCTGGACCTCGCCCCGCCCCGGATGGGCGCGGACGGGGTCCACGCCCGGGCGATCGGCACGGATGGGCCCTATGGCAATCTGATCCTCGACCTCTCCGCCGAGGCCTTCGCGGGCCTGGGCTGGCGGCTGGGCGAGACCGTGCCTCTGACCGTCGCCGGCCGGCCGGAGCCGGCGCCCTATGTCCGTACCTTCAGCGACGTGCCGGAGGGCGCCGTGCTGCTCTACCCGGACTCCCGGGGGCGAATGAGCCTCGCCCTCAACATGGGGAACTACGCCGCTGCCCGCGGGGTCGCCCCCGGTGTCGAGGTCTTCATCCCCCGCCGCCGCTGACCCTCTCACCCGGCTTCGCCGGGAGCTCCCCCTCGGGGGAGCAATCGCGCTCTAATTCCTCCACCTCTTGAGGGGGAGGTGGACCGCGAATGCGGGCCGGAGGGGGTCAACGGCGAGGGGGATTGACCCCCTCACCGACCTTCGGTCGGAGCTCCCCCTCGGGGGAGCAACCGCCTTGGCGCCGGGCCTCAGACCCAGCCCGCCGTCTGGACGATCATCCAGACGCCGATGACCAGGAAGAGGCCGGCGGCGATCCGGCGGACCAGGGTCAGGGACACCCGTTTCAGGATCTCGTGGCCGAGGAAGACCGCCGGGACGTTGGCCAGCATCATGCCCAGGGTCGTGCCCAGGGTGACGATGAGGGCGGATTCGAACCGCGCGCCGAGGGCGACGGTGGCCAGCTGGGTCTTGTCGCCCATCTCGACGAGGAAGAAGGCCACGGTGGTGGTCAGGAAGGCGCCCATCCTCGCCGGCGCCTTCAGGGGTTCGTCCTCGTCCAGCTTGTCCGGGACCAGGGTCCAGGCGGCCATGGCGATGAAGGACAGGGCGATGATGTAGCGGAAGATGTCGCCCTGCAGGAAGGCCGCCGCCTGGGCGCCGATGAGGGCCGCCAGGAAGTGGTTGGCCAGGGTCGCCACGAGGATTCCACCCACAATGGGGAAGGGCTGGACGAAGCGGGCCGCCAGGACGATGGCCAGCAGCTGGGTCTTGTCGCCGATCTCGGCGAGGGTGACGATGGCGGTGGAGGTGAGGAAGGGTTCCAAGGATCAGTTCCGGGTCGGGCGGCGAGACATCCAATGGTCGCAACAGCCCCCGCCCGACGGAACGGGGCCGCAGCGCCATCGGTCTCGCCCGAACCCCCGCCCTGAAAGGACGGACCGTTCTCCCTGCGCCATGGCCATGCCGGCCAAGTGTGTTGACGCAGGGGCCCGCCGGGGATGGCGGAGGGCTACTCCCCTTTGACGTCTTTCGGTTACGCCCGCCAAAGCCCGGGCGCAAGGGCTGACGTCGCGTGATCTTGCGATGCGCGCCGGAGTGTCCATTGTGCGCGCCGGAACACATCGGCCCCGCGGGGGCCAGTCAGGGAGAGGCCCATGAAAGTCGCCGCCGTGAAGGCCCCGGGAGGGCTGGACAAGCTGGTCATCGAAGAGCGGGCCGATCCCGTCGCCGGTTCCGGCGAGCTCCTGGTGCGGGTCCGCGCGAGCTCGCTGAACTTCCATGACTTCGCGGTCGTCGCCGGCATGCTGCCCGCCGCCGACGGACGGATTCCCATGTCCGACGGCGCCGGCGAGGTGGTCGCGGTGGGCGAGGGGGTGACGGGCTACGCCCCGGGCGACAAGGTCCTGTCGACCTTCTTCCCCAACTGGGCGACGGGCGGACCGATGCTGGAGCGGCTGATCGGCGTGCCCGGCGACCATGCCGACGGCTTTGCGGCGGAGCTTGTGGCCATGCCGGCCCGCGCCTTCACCCACATGCCTGCGGGCTGGTCCTTCGCCGAGGCCGCCACCCTGCCCTGCGCCGCCCTCACCGCCTGGCGCGCCCTGATGGTCGAGGCGCGGATCAAGCCCGGCGACGTGGTCCTGACCCAGGGCACGGGCGGGGTCTCCATCTTCGCCCTGCAGCTGGCCAAGGCGGCGGGCGCCACCGTCATCTCCACCTCCTCCTCGGACGAGAAGCTCGAGAAGCTGAGGGCCCTGGGCGCCGACCACCTGATCAACTACCGCCAGACCCCGGAATGGGGCGCCGCCGCCGCGGCCCTGACCGGCGGGCGGGGGGTCGACGTGGTGGTCGAGATTGGCGGGGCGGGCACCCTGGCCCAGTCGGTCACGGCCACCCGGATCGGCGGCCATGTCTCGCTGATCGGCGTGCTGGCGGGTTTCGCCGGCGAGGTGCCGACGGCCGTGATCATGTCCAAGAATGTCGCCGTGAAGGGCGTCACCGTCGGCTCCCGCCAGGAGCAGGAGGAAATGATCCGGGCCCTGGAGGTTTCGACGATCCGACCGGTCATCGACTCCACCTTCCCCCTGGACGGGATCGCCGCCGCCTTCGCCCACCAGATCTCGCAGAAGCACTTTGGGAAGATCTGCCTGGAGATCTGAGGCCGCTTAGGCCGCGTCCATCTCCCGCCAGGCGAGGGCCAGGGCGCCGGCGACTGGCAGGCGCCGCCCCGGCCCGGCGACGGAGTCCGTGGCGATGAGCCGATCTATCCCCGACGCCTTCAGGGCGCGGACGACGTCGGCGTCATGGAGGCCGTGAACGACGGCGGACGTCACCCTGGACGCCCCGGCCGCCTTCAGGGCCCGGGCGGCCGCCATCAGCGTGCCGCCGCTCGAACAGATATCGTCGACGATGGCCACGTGCGCCCCCCGCAGGCGGATATCGTCCGGGTACTGAACGCTGACGTCGCGATCTCCGCGCCGCTGCTTGCGGGCGACGAGAAGGCCGGCGGCGATGTGCGAGGCGACCTGCGAGGCCCAGGCCAGGCTCTCGGAGTCCGGGCCGGCGACGAGGTCCACCCGGGGCGTCAGGCGCGCCAGGGCCGCCGCCAGAATCCCTGCGCCGCCGACATTCCGGGCCGGTCGATCCGGAAAGACCGCCGCCAGGTCAGGCGTCCGGTGCAGGTGGGCCTCCAGGGTCAGGATGCGGTCGAAGGCCTCGCTGAGCACCCGCCCCATCACCGCCTGGCTGAGGGGCTCGCCCGGCGTAAAGACCCGGTCCTGGCGCATGTAGGGCAGGTAGGGCGCGACCAGGTCGACCTGCGTCGCTCCGGCCCGCCGCAGGGCGTCCGCCGCCAGAAGCAGGGGCATAAGGCGGCCGTCCGGCCGGGCGAGGCTGCGGTAAAGGATGGCGGCGGACCCCGCGGTCGCCGTCACGGTGGGCCTCGACTCCCCGTCCGGGAAGGCGTGGGGTCGGATGAGATTCAGCGGCAGGCCAAGGGCGTCGGCGAAGCGCCCCGCGGGCGCCGCCTCGTCGGGAAAGGCGTGGACTTCCGGGCTCATGCGAGGGCGAAGCCGCTGTCCTCGCCCGCCGCCTCGCAGGCCAGCGCGAAGTCCGACGGGTCCTCGGCGTGCAGCCGGTAGAGGGGCTCGCCCTGGCGCACGGTCTCGCCCCGGCGCTTCAGGAGGTCAAGCCCCGCCCCGGGGTCGGTCGGCGCCCCGGCCAGACGGGCGATCCGGGCGATCCTCAGGCAGTCCACGCCCGTGACCGTTCCGTCCCGGGCGGCGGGGATTTCGCACACCAGGCGTCCCGGCGTCAGCCCGCCGGCCAGGGGAGACGGGCCCTGGGCCTCGGCGATGGCCTCCAGCTTGGCGAGGGCTGCGCCGCTCCCGATCAGCTCCCGGGCCCGCGCTTCCCCCGACCCACCCGGGCAGTCGGGGTCCAGCTCGATCAGCCGCCCGGCCAGGCGGATCGACTTCTCCCTCAGGTCGGCTGGCGCCCCGGCCTCGCCGCGCAGGACGGCCAGGACGTCGCGGGCCTCAAGGGCCGGGCCGACCCCGCGCCCCACCGGATGCGAGCCGTCGGTCTCCACGATGTCGACCGTCAGGCCTACCCGGTCGGCGACGAATTCGAACAGCTTTCGCAGCCGCAGGGCCGACCCGGGCTCGCGCATCTTCGACCCCGGGCCAGAGGGCAGGTCGAGGAGCAGGGGGGTTGAGCCCGCAGCCAGCTTCTTGGAGAGGATGGAGGCCACCATCTGCTCGGGCGTGTCGAGGGACAGGGGCCGCTCCACCGAGATCAGCACGTCGTCCACGGGCGACAGGTTCACCCGGCCCCCCCAGACGATGCAGCCGCCACAGCGCTCGACCACGGCGCGCATCTCGTCCTCGTCCAGGTCCACCCGGGCCAGGACCTCCATGGTGTCGGCGGTCCCGGCAGGGGAGGTGATGGCCCTGGACGAGGTCTTGGGAGTGATCAGGCCATGCGCCGCGGCCACCGGCGCGACGATCAGCGAGGTGCGGTTGCCGGGAACCCCGCCGATGCAGTGCTTGTCCGCCACCAGGGGCCGGTTCCAGGTCAGCCGCCGCCCGGCGCCGGCCATGGCACGGGTCAGGGCCAGGGTCTCCTCGGCCGTCATGAAGCTGGCGCAGGCCACCAGGAAGGCCGAAATCTCGATGTCCGACCAGCGGTTGTCGGCCAGGTCATGGACCACGTCGTCGATCTGGGCGGCGGTCAGGGTTTCCCCGGCGATCTTGGCGCGCAGGGCGGCGGCGCCCTTCGGCGGCGGCGCCGGCGTGATCCGGACCGCGGCCCCGGCCGGGACCCCCAGCCGCCGGAAGGCGGGTTCCGTCAGCCCCGCCTCGTCCGGCCCGACCAGAGCGGGATCGTCGCAGATCACCACCGAGGCCATCAGGGTGCGTCCGCCGGCGCTGACCTCGACCTTGCGCACCCCCGCCAGCCGTTCGGGCCGCAGGGCCTGGCAGTCCCGGGACAGGAGCACGGTGTTCTCGCGGAAGGTGTCGATGGCCAGGGGCCGGACGGTGAGTTGCATGCGGGTCTCCGGCGACGATCATCGACCTCTGTAGCGACCGGGGCAATCTCCGGGCGCCTGCGGGGGCGCCTCGGGGCCATCGCGCCTCTTTTGCCCGGGAAGACGCACATGATCCCTCCACACTCCAGCGCTAGGCCATGTGACCGACCGTCGCGCCAGCGACGCCCGAGGGAGTGCCTGACATGAAGCCAACCTGGCCCGCCGCCTGCAAGATCAGCGCTGCCGCGTTTGCGATCGCACTCCTCTGTTCCGCCTGCGCCAGCGAGGGGTCGGGAGCGCCGGCCCCGGGCTCCGGCGGAAACTCCGGTTCGGATGGGACCATGCCCATCACAACAGCGGATGTTGCCTGCGGCCTCAATCCCAAAACAACGGCAGATCTAGCCTCAACCCAGCGTTCATCTGGGGAATGTCGGTTCAATGAGGAGCAAGCTCGTGTCGATCGGTCGTCGTAATCTGCTGTTGTCGTCGTTCGCGGTTGCCTCGGCCGGTGTCGCAGGCGGGCTCCTCTGGGCCAGTAACGCCCGCGCCTTGTCGGCGGATCTCGATACCATGATGATGGTCGAGCACATCTCCCCCGGGACGAACGCCATGGGTTCGTTGCGCTTCACTGGGCGCGCCGGGCCGTTAGGCCGCTATCCCTCCGATAATGGTGTGGTCGAGCCGCGGTCCTTGTTTCCCAATCCCGCTGATCCGTTCGGGATTAATGATCGGCTCGCCCTCGGAGAGGAAGGCTATGCGCTTGAGGTGCAGGACCGCGGGCGCGGGCAGGTAGTTCCCGGACCGAACGACGAGCCGTGGGCCCTCAATATGATCCCTTTTGGGGTTGCTCTCGACGGCGTGATCCTGGATCCGTCGGGTCCCTGGTATGACGGCGGCGTTCCCGACCCGAACAATGCCTTTGATAACAAATGCTCCGGCTGGGAATACGAGGTCATGCATCCGACCGTTTCGCGGATCGTCGGCGTTCCGGATGCGATTGCGGGACACGTCCAGCCGAGCGGGATGTTCCACTATCACGGTTATCCGCGAATGCTCACGGCTCTGCTGCGCAAGAGGCATGGCAAGACTGGGGCGCTCCTTGTAGGCTTTTTCCGCCGATGGTTACCCCGTCACTGACTACCGGGCCACCCAGACAAATGGTGACATAGAGAGCTTCTTTTTCTCCGGCTACATCCTGCGGTCTGGCAAGCGGCGCGCGCTGGACCTTACCAACCCGGACTTCACGCCAAGCGGGCTCTACGACGGCCTTTTCGTCCAGGATTACGCCTTTGATCCGGAGGCAAAGAGCGACCTTATTCGGCGGACCCTCATCTCGGGCGGTGATTACCACGGCCTCACTGCCGCAAAGCTCAATGCCGGTAAGGCACGATTTTCGCTCCTGGACGAACGGAATGGGATCCAGGCCGACGCAACCTATCGCGTGTCGGATTACCCGGCCAAAGTCTGGCACTACGTTCTGACACCCGACTGGCCGTACATTCCTCGCTTCTTTGCCTTCGAGCCCGCTGGCAGTTTCGCTGACATTATCCCCAAGAGCCGACGCAATAGGCTCTATACGAATTGCCCCGCGGATCTGGCCGGCATTCGCGTAGGGAAGGGTCGCACACCGTATTGAATTCCGATTTGGCATAGCTTGGCAGCTTTGCCTCGCGTCTGCAAAAAAGCTGCCGTTCGGGAACCGACCCCATAGCTGCCTTGATCAGCCGCGCTTCATCATTGGGATCCGGTTACGCGTCGGAGGTCCTTTAGGTAAAGGTCGAGGTGCTGACCCGACGGATTGGCCAGACGACCAATTCCGCGGAGGAGAGGATTTGGAATCGTAACCTCCTCGACGAACAGGCCTTGTGTGCCGTTGCCCTTGGGCTCAAGCTCGGCGCGCCAAAGTCCCTCAAAGCCAACCGATGACTTGTAAGTGATGGCGAAGGTGGTTGCGTGACGGCTCTCGATCAACCGGAAGGTAAGCGTGCTTCCGTCGTCTGGGAACTCGGCCCATCGCTGACCGTCGCCGCTGACTTCAACCTTACCGATATCGCTACGCCACTCCTGTTGGCCACGAACGTCGCTGATGCGAGCATGGACCTGTTCGGGCGTCGCTGCGAATTGCACAACGCGCTCGGCTTTCGTGGTGGCGGGGATTGACAGACCCCAGGCATAAAGTCCGCCGAGGGCAAGCAATGTAAGCACAACAAGCGCCAGCAAGGTCTTCCGGATCATGCGCGCTGCTCCAGTGGGTCGGTCGGCGTCCGCTCGGCAAAGTCGAAAACGGCAGGCTTTTTGCGCAGCGGCGAAACGCGCACGCCCTCGGCTTTCAGCAGCGCCTGCTGCGCTTCGGTGCCGCCGGGGCATTTAGGGTTGAGAAAGCCGCCTTTCTTTAGCACGCGCCACCAGGGCGTAAGCTCACTTTCAGGCAAACCAATTGCGCGCTGCTCCTCTGCTGCACGGGCGCACATATTGAGGAATATCGCGGTCGAAACTGGACAGGCCACCGCGACCTGATGACGACGGGCGATCGCAGCGCGAAGGTCGTCGAGCGTAACGACCTCGCCCGGCCTGAGAGTGCGCACAATGGCGTTCACCTCCGATGGGGAAGAGACAACCATCGCCCCGCCATCAGCCTCACGATAGCCGGGCGCACCGGGCGGAATCATATGAACGATGTGCGGTTCGCGCCCGTTGTTCAGGTGTTCCAGCGCGGTCTTTCGTTTTGCCATAGGGTCGGTCGCTCCGATTCGAACGAAGGCTTACCGCATCACCAATCGTGGCGGAATAAGAGCAGTTTGTTCACTTTTTGATCAGATTGCGCCGCAGCTAGACCCACGCGTGGCAACAGGAACTGCCATTCCGAATTCCACCCATTCTCGGCCATGAACCGGACCCGCGAGCGATCCCGAAAGCAGCACAGCGGCTCGACGCCGGTTGCGAAGAATTCCTGCCCTTCAGCAACCGACCCCTTTGTGGTCGTTCGAAAAATCGCGAGAACATCTCGAATCCGGTCACTACAGTCGCCCGCGGCATTCTCGTTTCTGCATCTTTGACCGGCAATTCCGGGAAAATCTATTCGCGTAGAGGCCTTCGGAAAACATCTCCATCTCTTGTCTTGAAAAGCCAATCGGCCTGCACTCTACTATTGAATGTTCCTAGTCGGGAACGGCTAGCATCCTAGAGCAGAGAATTAGAAGAAGGGGGCGGGGTTAGTCGATCAAGGTGCGTTCTAGCTTCACGAACGGACCGCCTCTGTGAACGACGTTGCCAAACGGGACGTAACCCAGTCTCTCCGCGAGGACCAACGAAGGCCGATTGTCAGGTGCGATCAGGCAGACGGTTCGTCGGCGGTCAGCGCAGCTGCTGTACCAATTTAGAGCCGCCATTGCCGCTTCATAAGCAAATCCACGACCTTGGGACTTAGAAGTGAAAACCCATGCGGCTTCACCCACCCCGTCAAAGTTTTCGCCCAATCCTCGATGAAAATCAGCCACGCCGGTCTCCCCGATAAAGAGACCAGTAGGCCTTTCAAAGACAGCGAACATCCCGAAACCGAAGAGCGCCCAGTGTCCGGCATAGCGTAGAAGCCTGTTCCAAGCATCCTCCGCAGGCATTGGTTGACCGCCGAGAAACCGGACGACATTGGGATCAGAAACCATCTTTAGATAATCTTCGAAGTCGCCTGTGTTGTACGGGCGAAGCACGAGCCGGTCATTTTCTGTCATAATGCTTCATTTGTAACGCTACGGTCGTAAAAAGGGAAGCTAACCGGGCAGATCACCCAGCATTCCCGTTTCCCGATCCTTTTCGGAAAAGGCTAGCCTCCATCAGATGGCCGCTTTCGGCTCCTGCTAAGCCAAAACCTGCCGGGCAGGTTCCCACCCACGACCGGTCATTCAGGACGAAAGGCGGCAAGCCCGAAAGCTGCCGCAGACTATCGTTCCCGGGCGTAATCTGCCTGCAAAACCCCCGCAATGCGGCCTAGGTTTGACTGGCCTGCTGGTCGAACTGGAGCCGAAGCGGGCGGACCTTATGGAGCGCATCTGCGACCGCCCCCTGATGCCCGCCAGCAAGCTGACGGCATGAGCCCCTTCGCCATGGCCGAGATCGCATCCCGGGCCCCCGAAGCCGCAGGCGAAACTCTGCTCTCGATGCGCGGCATGGACCTCCGAATTCAAAGCCGCGAGCATACCTACCAATGATGGCTATTTGGTCCCCATTCCGGAACAAACCAAGACTTTAGCCAGGGCACCACAGCAATCTCAAGGCCGCACGGCCAAGCCTTTCCCCACCGGAAGCCCGAAAAATCAGACACTTCCAAAAGCCGCTACAATTTCAGGATCACGGCCAAAGTCCTTCTTGACGAAAGCACACCCTATTGAATTCCGATTTGGCATAGCTTGACTGACTTTCCTCCCTCGCATTCTGGCCTTCGTCAGCTCGTGTTATCAGGCGCGCGAATGAGGTCGAAGCTCCGCTGCAAGCCTTCAAACTGAGCCCGGTAGAGCTATGGCGAATTCATAGTGCTCATTGCTATCGGACGCGGCCCGCCAGGATTCGCCGGGCGTCGATCTGTCGCGCCGGCGCCCTTCAGCCCTCTCACTCCAGCCGCTCGGGCCGCAGGGCCCGGCAGTCCCGCGACAGGAGCACGGTGTTCTCGCGGAAGGTGTCGATGGCCAGGGGCCGGACGGTCAGCTGCATGGCGCCTCCGCCGGTGATCATCCGGCTCTAGGGCGACCGAGGCAATCTCCGGGTCCCTGCGGGGGCGCCTCAGGCCATCGCGCTTCTCTCGCCCGGGCAGACGCACATGATCCCTCCACACTCCGGCGCTAGGCGATGAGACCGACCGTCGCGATGGCGATGCCCGTAGGAATGTCTCAGATGAGTCCACCCTGGCCCGCCGCCCTCAGGATCAGCACTGCGGCGTTCGCGATCGCACTCCTCTGTTCCGCCTGCAGCAGCGAAGGTTCGGGGGCGCCGGCCCCGGACTCCGGCGGAAACTCCGGGTCGGATGGGACCATGCCGATCACAACAGCGGATGTTGTCTGCGGCCTCAGCAAGGTTGTGCTCAATCCCACGCTCGGCGTGACAAGCCAGGCGACCTGGAGCTGCGCCAATGGCGACCGGACCCTATCGGCCAATGGGATTCCGGACCATGCGGTGGGCGTCTTCCCGAACCTGGAGAACCCGAACACGATCACCGCCCAGGCTGTTCAGTTCAAGGCCACACTGACCCCCACCGCCAGCACCCCGCAGATGGTCACCCCCTGGCGCCTGGGTTACCATCTCAACGGCGTCAAGTTTGATCCGCTGACAGCGGGCTCATGCCCGGCCAACGCCAAGTCCGTCAGCGACTGCACCCTGATCGGGCCGCCCAGTCAGTTCGGCCTCCTGGCGCTGGGCCAGTCCCTCTTCAAGTTCGGGGTCGACCAGAACAATGGCCATGTCCAGCCGGACGGCGCCTACCACTACCACGGCGTCCCGGAGGCCACCCTGACCGCGGCCGGGGCCTCGGCCGCGACGCCCAAGATCGTCCTGATCGGGTTCGCGGCGGATGGCTACCCGATTTACGCCCGCTTCGGTTACGCCAAGGCGACGGAGGCTTCGAGCGGCCTGAAGACCCTCGCCTCCAGCTATCGGCTCAAGGCGAACCCGGACCCGGGTCGTCCCGCGGTTTCCGTGATCCCCATGGGCGCCTTCACGGTCGACTACGAGTATGTTCCCGGCCTCGGCGACCTCGACGAATGCAATGGCCGGTTCGGGGTCACTCCGGAGTTTCCGAAGGGGATCTACCACTACTACGCCACCGACGCCTTTCCGTTCCTCCCCAACTGCTGGAAGGGCGCGCTCCCGTGATCGCCCTCGGAAGCCTGCGCCAATGAGGGCCGGCCTGCGCTTCCTCGCCCTCGCCCTCGCGGCCTGGGGGTTCGCCCTGTTTCCCGCCGAGGCGCACATGCTGCCGGATCGGACGGTGACGTTGAACGTCGTGAATGCGGAGGTCTACACCGCGGCCTCCATTCCCGTGTCCGCCCTGACCCGTTGGGACACCGACCGGGACGGTCGCCTCAGTTCCGGAGAGGTGTCCCGCGGCCAGCCGGGGATCGCGTCGGATTTCGCCGCCCGGTTCCGCATCTCGAGCGGGGGTCGCGCGGCCCAGCCGGTCGGGACTCTCATCCTGGCCTCCGAGGCCGGCGGCGCGGGGCATGCCGTGGACCACGTGATCATCCTGCAAAGATCCCGTCTCCCGGCGGCGCCGGAAACCCTGGCTGTGGAGGTGGACCTCTTCGGCTCTGGTCCGGACGGAGGGGACATGACCCTCACGGCCGCCCGCGGCCAGGTCTCGGAGGCGGCGGTCTTCAGCCCCCTCACGCGGCGCCACGTCTTCTTCCGAAGTCATGTCCGGGTCTTTCTGGACAATGTCGTCGCAGGATCCGCGCACATCCTGCGGGGGCCGGACCACCTGGTCTTCCTCCTGACCTTGCTCCTGGCGGGCGCAGGCTGGAGATACTGGGCCTCGGTGACCGCAGCCTTCACCCTGGCGCACAGCCTTTCGCTCTCCGCCGCCGCCCTGGGCGTCGTCAGGCTGGATCCGGGCCTCGTGGAGCCCGCCATCGGGGCGAGCCTGGTGATGATGGCGGGGCTGAACCTCGCAGGACGGACCCCTCCCATCGGTCTCAGGCTGGTGCTGGTCGTCGGCTGCGGCCTGCTGCACGGGCTGGGGTTCGCCTCGGGTCTTGGCGCCTTGCCCCTCGATGCCTCGACGCGACTCTCGACCCTCGCCGGCTTCAACCTTGGCGTTGAGGCGGGGCAACTGGTGTTCCTCGGCGGCGTCCTGCTCGCGGGACATCTCCTGGGACGGCGCGCGCCCCCCGCCCTTCGCGCCGCGGCGACGCCCGCCGCCGCCGGACTTGCCCTGGTGTTCGGCCTGGTCCTCACGGTCGAGCGCCTGGTCTCCGGCTGAATCCGGCGCGCGCGCCGAGGGTTTCAGACCTCGAAGCGGTAGCCCACCCCGTACACGGAGACGATGCACCGGGCCTGTGGATCGACCTTGGCGATCTTCCGGCGCAGGTTCTTGATGTGACTGTCGATCGACCGGTCGCTGACATCACGGAACTCGGCCCCCAGCTGGTCCAGAAGGCTGTCGCGCGTGAACACCCAGCCCGGGCGCCGCATGAGGGCGGCGAGGATCTGGTACTCCGAGCCGGAAAGGGACAGCCAGCGGCCCCGCCAGGCGATCCGCCGGCCCGCCGCATCCACCACATAGGGGGCGGCGGCCGGATCGGTTCCCACCCTCCCGCCTGACCGGCGTAGGAGGGCGGCGACCCGGGCCATGAGCTCCCGCATCCCGAAGGGCTTGCAGACATAGTCGTCGGCCCCCGCCTCGAGACCCGCCACCTTGTCCGCCTCCTCCGCCCTTGCCGTGAGGATCAGCACCGGAGCGGTCGAGAACCGGCGAAGCTGCCGGCAGACGGCCGGCCCCTCCATTCCCGGAAGCATCCAGTCGAGGATGATCAGGTCCGGAGGCTCATTCTCCATGGCTCTCAGGGCTCGCCCGCCGTCCCGGAAGGTCCGGACCTCATGACCAGCGTCGCGCAGATAGTCGGCGATCACCGCGCTGATCTTCGGATCGTCCTCGACCACGTAGACGCAGGCGGCGGGGCCGGGCGCGCTCATGCCGCCGCCCCATCCGGCAGGTAGACTTCGACCCTCAGGCCTCCGAGCTCTGACGCCAGCGCGCGGATGGCGCCGTCATGGGCGCGGGCGATCACCTCGCATATCGCGAGCCCCATGCCGCTCCCGCCCGCCTGGCGGTTGCGGTCCGGCTCAACCCTGTACAGGGGTTCGAACAGGCGCCCGAGGGCGTCCCGCGGGGGGGCGGGGGCCGTGTCGTCCACGGTGAGGATGAATCCCTGGCCCTCGGTCCGGCGAAGGGCGATGAGGATTCGGCCTCCGGGCCGGGTGTACTTGACGCTGTTGGTCAGCAGATTCGCGATCATCTGCTCCAGCGCCCGGCGATCTCCCTGGCAGGGCGCGCTCTGGAGCCCTCCGACATCAATTGTGAGAGTCAGGCCCGCGCCTCCCACCAGGAGCTCGAAGCGTTCCGCAGCCTCCTTCAGAAGGTCGACGAGATCGATGCTGTCGCTGCGGTCCGGCGTCCCGGACAGCCTGGCGACGGCGAAGACATGCAGGTCTTCCAGGAGCCCGGAAAGGCGGGCGGCTTCTTCGGCCAGGGATCTGATGGCGTCTGGCGTCAGTGGACGAACGCCATCCTGCAGGGCCTCGATCTCGGCGCGAAGGGCGGCGAGTGGAGTGCGCAGCTCATGCGAGATCTCCGCCAGCCAGCGCCGCCGCGCCGCGTCCATGGCTTCGAGCTCCTCCGCCATCCTGTTGATGTTGCCCAGGGTCTCGGCCACCTCGACGGGCCCGCGCTCGCGCAGCCGGGTCCGGAACTCGCCCCTGGCGATGGAGTCGGTGACCCGCCGGATCTCCCTCAGGCCTTCTCCCGAGGCCCTTGCGATCCAGAACGCCGCCAGGCTCCCCACCCCGAGGATCAATGCGCCGGCCAGGATCATGTGCCTCAGCTGGCGCTCCAGGAAGCCCGAATCGGCGGGCGTGGACAGGCGTGGCGGCAGGATCAGGCGGGCTTCGCCGACCTGTTCGCCCCGCACCACTATGGGCGCCCTTGGCAGGAGGGCGTGATCGGCGATCCGAAGCGCCCCCGAGGGACCCAGCAGCATCCGCCCCTGGTCATCGAGCACCACCAGGCGCGCCGTGAATTCCATGGGTGGGGCGAGCCGTTCCGGCGATCCAGGGATTGGGCGCGGCGGAGGCGGGCGGTCCTCTCTGGGCAGGTCAAGGCCGGGCAGGCTTCGGAGCAGGTCCGGGCGGTCGGCCAGCCTGATCGGCCCAGGCAGGGCGGAAAGCCTGCGCTCGAGGTTGGCGACATAGGCCTTGAGGTCGGCGAGGTCCCGCGCCAGCAGATAGTCCTGGAAGCCCTGTCGCAGGTTCAGGGCCATGGCCAGGGCCATGACCGTCGTGGTCGCCGCGGCGACGACCATGATCAGCAGAAACACCTGGTGAGCGAGGCGGAGCCTCATTCCGCGCATTCCTTCCAAGACGCACAAGCCTCACCCTGCGCCTGAAATGAGGAAAGACCGTGGACGTCAAGGATCGGTAAAGCCGTCGGGATGCGCCGGCGGCGCGACCGCTAAGGCGGTCTCGCCGCCGGCGCTCCGTCCGGGGAACGTCAGGCCGCCTTCATCCACCACTCCCCCTTGTCTTCCGCCTCATTGGAGCCGGCGGCCGTCATGAGGCTCGCCAGGCCTCCGGCCGGCGGGGCCGGCTTCGGGGCGGATGGGGATCCGGCGCCTTCAGGTCCGCCCTTGCGCATTTCGTTGAGGGCGCCGCCGATTTCCTCGGCGCTCAGTTCGCCATCCTCGTCCCGGTCGATCTTGGCGAGACTCTCGCTGATGTCATCGGGAGCCTCATCGCCCAGCACCGACTTCAGCTCCTCCGTGCTGAGGCCGCCGTTCCCGTCAGCATCTGCGGCCTGCATGAGCTTGCTGACCGGATCGTCGGAGTCCCCAAGCTTGCCGGCGCTCATTTCCTGAGCGTTCAGAAGTCCTGACATCGTACCCGACGACAGCCGCCCGCCCGCCAGACCTGGCGGCGGCCCCTTCTGGCCCTGCGGGCCGCCCGCGGGCCCGGCGCCGCCCGGCCCACCCTGTGGCGGCTGGGCCCCGGCAGGCCCGGCGCCGCCGACCCCCCCGGCCTTTCCCAAGAGGGCCGAGAGCATCTGCCCTGGCCCCTGGCTCGATTGTATCTGCATGACTGATCCCTTCCCGGGGCGCGCCCCGCCTTGTCGACCTCCCAGGAGCGGGAAGCCTCGAATCAAATCTCGCATGGGAGCGTGGTGAAAATTAGGGTTAACCATGTATTAACAGAGCATCGGAGGCTTCAGATCTGAAAGTCAGGTCATTCCCGCAAAGACGTGTGTCTTGAGTCGTCTATATTCATGTTTTCACCGACCCGGATGCGTCAGCATTGCTCTACTCTTGTCTCGCCTGAGACCTGGCGGGGATTGTCTGGCCCCGTAAGTCTCGGGCGAGAGCATCACCTCTCTCGGGCTCTTGTCTCAGGGTCGCCAGTTCGGTCGAGAGGGGGTGCATCCCTCGTCTCCCTGGGGCAGGGTAGGGGCCGGGATGACAGCGGGAGGCGCCCATGGGCCGGTTCGAAGGCAGGGTCGCGGTGATCACTGGCGCGGCCTCGGGCATCGGCGCGGCGGCGGCGCGGCGGTTCCACGCCGAAGGCGCCTCGGTGCTCCTCGCCGACCTGAACGCGGAGGCCGGCGAGGCCCTGGCGGCGGAGCTGGGCGAGGACCGGGCGTGCTTCCGGACGGTGGACGTGGCCGACTTTGGCGCCGTGGAGACCATGGTCGCTGACGCCGTCCAGGTCTTCGGCGGCCTCGACATCCTGTTCAACAACGCCGGCGTCGGCAGCTTCTCCAACGTCGTGGACCTGCCGGTGGACGACTGGCGCCGGGTGATCGATGTCGACCTGTCCTCGGTCTTCTACGGCTGCAAGGCGGCGATCCCCGCCCTGCGCGCTCGCGGCGGCGGGGCCATCATCAACACCGCCTCCATCTCCGGCCTGGCGGGGGATTTCTCCTTCGCCGCCTACAACGCCGCCAAGGCCGGGGTGATCAACCTGACCCGCGCCGTGGCCATCGACCACGCCCGGGAGAACATCCGCGTCAACGCCGTCTGCCCCGGGCCCGTGGACACCCCGATCATCGCCGGCATCAACGACCTGCAGGGGGTGCGCCAGGACTGGGACGCCAGGGTCCCCATGGGCCGGTTCGCGAGGCCCGAGGAGATCGCCGCCGTCGTCGCCTTCCTGGCCTCGCAGGACGCCAGCTACATGACGGGCTCCGTCCTGGCGGTGGACGGCGGGCTGACGGCCCACACGGGCCAGCCTGACCTGCCGCGCATGCTGGGCCTGGCCTGACGGGGGGTGGAGCGGATGCGCAAGGTCGTCGGCGAGAGCCTGGACTCCCTGGACGGCTACAGCCTCGTCGAGGCGCCGGTCCCCGAACCCGGCCCGGGCCAGGTGCGCCTGCGCATCACCGACTGCGGCCTCGGCTATGTGGACGCCCTGGTCGCACTCGGCCGCTACCAGGTCAAGCCGCCCCTGCCGCACACCCCGGGCCAGGAGGTCGCCGGCGTGGTCGACGCCCTCGGCGAGGGGGTGGCGGGCCTGGCGCCCGGCGACCGGGTCATGGCCACCGTGGCGGGGGGCTTCGCCGACTTCGCCCTGACGCCGGCCGTCGCCTGCGCGCGCCTGCCGGCCAACATGACCTCGGGCCAGGCGGCGGGCTTCCGCATCAACCACCTCACCGCCCTGCACGGCCTGGAGCACCGGGCGGCCCTGCAGCCTGGCGAGACCCTTCTGGTCCTCGGCGCCGCCGGAGGCGTCGGGACCGCCGCCGTCCAGGTGGGAAAGATCATGGGCGCCCGGGTCCTCGCCTGCGCCTCCACCCCCGAGAAGCGCGCCTTCGCCGCCGCCTGCGGCGCGGACGCGACCCTCGATACGGAGGGCGAGGGCTGGCGCGACCGGCTCAAGGCCCTGTGCGGCGGCAAGGGCCCCGACGTGATCTTCGACCCCGTCTGCGGCCCCCTGTTCGAGCCGGCCTTCCGGTCCCTGGCCTGGGGCGGGCGCCACCTGGTGGTGGGCTTCGCCGGCGGCCCCATCCCGGCCCTGCCCGCCAACCTGCCCCTGATGAAGGGCGCCTCCCTCACCGGGGTGGATGTGCGCCAGTTCCTGCTGTTCGAGGGCCCGCGCGCCGCGCAGACCCTCGACCGCCTCCTCGCCTGGGTGGCGGAGGGCCGCCTGTCGCCCCCCGAAGGCCGCCGCTTCCCCCTGGCCGACTATGGCGCGGCCCTGGAGTTCGCCCTGTCCGGCCAGGGCATGGGCAAGACCCTGGTTGGCCCCGGGGACTAGCCGGCCCGGCGGCCTGCATTCCCCCCCTCGCCATCCGCCCGCCTTTCGGCTAGAAGGCCCCTCCGCTGAAGACGCACCCGTAGCTCAGCTGGATAGAGCGTTGCCCTCCGAAGGCAAAGGTCACACGTTCGAATCGTGTCGGGTGCGCCAGTGAAATCAATGGTTTAGGTCGCCCGCGTTGGTGGGTTGGATGCGCCGGGTAGCACTCTGGGCAGCACGGCCCGCTCCAAGCCCCAGAATGGCGAAGCTCACAGCAGCACCCTCGGGCATAATCGCAATTGCATGAGGCCGCAGCTACCCTGGAAGGGCCCCTGCGCCAATCGCTCACGCGCTAGCCCATGCTACTTCGGCAGAAGGCATAGGCCGCACCCGATTGACCCGGGCGGGGCACCGGGTTGGCGTCCGGCGTGATCAAGCGTAAAGAATCTGCAGAATTGTTTGGAGTTGCAGATTCAAAATGGCCCGCAAACGCATCGTGGTTGAAACCTCAGAGGCGCAAAAGGCAGCGCTGTCGGAGAGGCTAGAGCTGCAAGGCGAAAGTTTCGCCAGCTGGGTAGAAGACCAAATCGAAGCGGAGCTTCCGCGTCGCGCAATCGCTGATGACATCACCGACAGCCCGCGTTCGGTCAGCGAGCTACTCGACAGCGCTCGTGTCTTTGGCGCGTTGAGCGCTGTCGATTGGTCCTTCACCAATGACGACACGCGGTACCTTACCCACGACCTACATCCCTATCCGGCGAAGTTTCCGCCGCAGATCCCTGCAGAATTGATCCGACGGCTTTCGCTCCCCGGCGACCTGGTCTTCGATCCCTTTGGAGGGAGCGGGACGACCGCTGTGGAAGCGGTGCGGCAGCGCCGCCGCGCGTGTTCCCTCGATGCAAACCCGCTTTCGGCACTCATCGGCCGGGTGAAGAGCGTCCCCCTCGCACCAGAAGCGGCCGCCGAGCTCGATGCTCTTCGAGTGACGGTTGACAGCTACATCGCAAACGCCGGCGGCAAAGGCGCAAACTGGGCGGAGGGTCTGATTGCGAAACATGCGGGGCTGATTCCCGACATTCCCAATCTGGAGAAGTGGTTCTGCACGGCCGCGACCGGCGAGTTGGCGCTACTCCGGCATCTGATCCAAAGCCTCACGTCAGCTTCAGCGCAGGATGCGGCGCTGTTGTCTCTCGCGCGCATCGTCACGAGGGTCTCAAACCAGGACTCAGAGACCCGCTACGTGGCGCATCCGAAGGAGCTCAACCCCGGCCTAACCCTTAGGGCCTTCAACGAGTCGCTGAAGACGGTAGTCCGAAAGTTGGAGACGTCGGCGCCGGCGCTCGCTGGTGCCTGCGCACACTTCGCGCATGGAGATGCGCGAACTTCGATTGCGACGGAGCTGCAACCCGCCTCCGTAGACCTGATCGTGACCTCGCCACCTTATCCGAATGCGACCGACTACCACTTGTACCACCGCTTCCGCCTGTTCTGGCTCGGTTGGGATCCCCGCCACCTTGGAGCCGTCGAGATCGGATCTCATCTCAAGCATCAGCGGAATGGGACGGACTTTGATGAGTACCGCGAGGACATGGCCGCAGTGCTCGAAGGGTGCTTTACTGCCCTTCAACCCGGGAGATACGCCGTTTTCATAGTCGGCGATGCGGTATTCAAAGGCGAAAGCTTTAGTACGGCTTCAGCCCTGGCCGCGGAGGCGCAGGAGATCGGCTTCGAAGTCGTGGGGACGATTGATCGCCCGATTCACGAAACGCGCAGGAGCTTCGCCAAACCGGCCCGGCGGGCGCGGTCAGAACAACTGCTTGTGCTCAGGCGTCCGAATGCTCCGGTGCGTGTGGCATTCCTTCCTCCTGCATATCGAATGTGGCCGTACGAGAAGGGTCTGCGGAAGGCTGAGCTCGCCGGCTTGGGCTTCACGCTATCTGAAGGAGACGACGGCGCGACTGAGCTGGTATCCGCTGCCTGCCAACCGGCACTTTGGAACGCCCGGCGAGCCGCATTTTCGACCGCCGCAGTTTACGGTGCGGGAACAGATCGTCAGCCGGTCTGGCAGAAGGTTCTCGAAAACGGGGATGCGGACAGCGCGACGCGGAAGGATCCCAAGTACGCGACCCACGGCATCCATCCGTACAAAGGCAAATTTTATCCGCAGCTTGCGAAGAGCCTCTTGAACACGTCGGCAATCGAGTGCGGCGCGACGGTTCTGGATCCGTACTGCGGAAGCGGGACGGTGCCGCTGGAATGCTTGCTGAACGGGTATCGTGCCTACGGCGTAGACATGAACCCGCTTGCCGCGAAGATCGCCAGGGCAAAAACAGGCGTCTTGCTCCTCGATCACGGGTTGGTTTCCGACGCAGGAGCCGCCCTCATTCGCGCGATTGAAAAGGGCCCCAAGATCCCTCGCAGCCTAGAACAATTTACGACAGCAACGCATGTCGAGCTGGAAAACTGGTTTCCGGAAACGGTTCTTTTCAAGATCAACTGGATATTGGATCAAATCCGGCGTTACGGCGACGCTACACTGGTTGACTATCTAGAGGTGATACTTAGCAGCATCGTTCGCGAGGTCTCCCAGCAGGATCCAATAGATCTCAGGATACGGCGTCGGAAGGAGGCGATTTCGGACGCTCCGGTCCTTGAGCTCTTTGCTCAGCGACTTTCCCACCAGCTGATGCGGCTGGGAAAGTATTGGTCAATTGAGTCGCGGCAACCGGGCGCGCGGTTCACCCCGGTCATCGAGGAGGGCGACTCCCGAGAGAGCCTCTTTTTCGATGACGTGGGGCTCGCCGCCGGAAGCGTCGACTGCGTTGTGACGAGCCCGCCCTACGCGACGGCCCTACCCTACATCGACACTGATCGGCTCTCGCTACTCGCGATCCTCGGCATCCCGTCTGCTGAGCGTAGCTACGTTGAGGAGGCGCTTACCGGGTCGCGCGAGATCAGGAGAAGAACAAAAGAAGCGCTTGAGAAGGAGCTTGAGCGGGGCGTCGCCGAGTTGCCGACTACGCTAATTGCGAGCCTTCGACACATTCAGAAACAGAACTTAGCGGATAACGCAGGCTTCCGCAGGCAGAACATGCCAGCCCTTTTGCTTCGGTACTTCAAAGACATACGCTCGACGCTTGTTCAACTGTCCAAAGTCCTGAAATCGAGTGGACGAGCCTACTACGTGGTCGGGGACAGCCGCACCAACGTCGGCGGAGATTGGTATGCGATCGAAACTTGCCGGCATATCTCAGAGATCGCATCGGACGTTGGCTTCTCGGTGCTTGCACCGATTGACATCGACGTCACGACGGAGCGCATGCTTCACATGAAGAACGCAATCACCACAAATCAGGTGCTCATCTTCGAGCGGCCCTAGAACCAACCGAAGCGACGCGGCGTCTGCCCACCACCCGGCATTTGTTGATTACATGCTGCGACCCACGCCCCGTAGTCGGGACTATCCGGTCGGTGGATTGTTATCTCGTAGTCGACGCCGGGTTCCTCACCTGGCGTCATTACCATGACTGAATAATCCGGGACGGTACCGACAAGCCTTGACGCTGTTATCCGGATTTCGCTCTTCCGCTCATAGTAGACGGTGTTGAGTCTATATTTTTCGTCCGAAAGCACCAGGGCCCTGCCCGCTCCATATACATGGATATTAACCACTGGATCGGGAACGCGCTGCGGGTAAGGGTTCCCCGTACTCTTGGGCGTGGTCATGCCATTGAACGGGAATTCGAAGAATGCAGGGTTTTGGAGCGCCGCGCTTACGCTCAAGAAAATCTCGCCGTTGTGGTGGGGCTTGATTTGGATGGCAAAGCCATTGGCTTGTGCGGGGCTAACCGTCGGGGCTGCCGAACTGGTTGGGCTCACGGTTGCTGTCGGCGTTCCGGTGGATGCCGCCTTTGCCGCCTTCGGATTTGCAAGCGCGCCTGGAGGTAGCGGGGATGCGGGCTGCAGAGGAAGTCCCGTCTTGGTCGCCGTTGTGGTGGAGCTCTTGCCCTTGGCAAGGGCCTTCCGCATTGCTGCTTCCCCGAGCACGTGCCCGTCGGCCACGAGTTTGTTCAGGAGCGCTAGGTCGAGCGGCTTCGTCGCTGCGCAGTTCGCTGGTAGCAGCTGATCCCAAAGAGCTTCCATTTCCTGCAAAACTGCCGCGTCCGCAGGTAGATTGGCGCAGACGCGAACTGCCGCTTCGAAGTTTGTCTCCGTTCCTCCGACCGTGAGATTGTTAGATCCCACGTAAATGCGGGCCAGCGCCGGTCCTTCGAAAATATATGCTTTTGGATGAAAAGTTATACCGCGCTCTCTCGTGACATAGACCTCGTCAAACATTGCCAAGGCGAACTCAAGAGCTTCCCGGCTTGTGCCCTGCTGGTCGATACCGATGATGGCTCGGACCCTACAGCCCTTCTTGCTCCACTTTTCGAGGTGCCCGCGAAGGCGGTGCAACGGCCCCGACTTGGCATAAGCGACGACGATCCGGAAATCTTGGAAGTCGGTAGAGGCTAGGTCCGCCTTCAACTCGTTCAAAAGGCGTCGCTTGCCCACCGCTTGATCGACGGGCTTGAGAATCTCGACCTTGGCCATACGCACCCCCAACCGCGGTGCGGTTGAGCCAACATCGATTCGCCCCATGCTTGCTAAGCTTGTCCTCGCTTCGAACCCGGCTGAAAGTGGTCTTGCTGGCGAGCTCGGCCTCCAGCAGGGCATTAGGTAAGGTTGAAAGCGCGAAGGAGGCCCCGGTGGATGACGCCTAAGGACTACGCCCGAGCCCTCTGCGGAGAGTCCGGCCGGCATGCTTCGACACCTGATGTCGCCGCGCGACTGCCTCTTGCAACCCACGACAACCAAGGCTCAATTCAACTAGGACTCTCGTCATCGCTGGATGAGAAACGGGGGTCACGTCACTCTGGTTCGCCAAGCCAATAAGGATGAGGGATGCACATCTGCGGCATGGTGATCCCGGTTCCCGAGGACCGGCTGGACGACTACCGCCAGTGGGCCGAGGCCAGCGCGGCCTTCTTTCGCGAGTATGGCTGCCTCGAGGTCGTCGAGAGCTGGGAGGATTTCGTCCCCGACGGCAAGCACACCGACTTCCGCAAAGCGGTCGCCGCCCGGCCGGGGGAGAAGATCGTCTTCGCCTGGCAGGTCTGGCCCGACAAGGCCTTCCTGGAGGCCGCCGAGGAACGGATGCACCAGGACCCCCGGATGGACAGCGCCGGGGCGCCGCCCTTCGACGCCTCCCGCCTGATCCTCGGCGCCTTCACGCCCCTGGTGGCGGCGGGCCGGTCCTGAGGCGGCGGCCCATGGCGGCGCGCCCCCGCCGCCCTATCTTGACGGGAGCGCAATCTCCGCGCCTCTTCACGCGCAGTCAGACCGGAGGGATCCCCATGGACATGCAGGCCATACTTGAGCGCCAGAAGGCGGCCCACCTGCGCGATGGCGAGGCCAGCGCGGCCCTGCGGATCGAGCGCATCGACCGCTGCATCCGGCTCCTGCGGGAGAACCGCCGGGAGATCGAGGAGGCGCTGAACACGGACTTCGGCTCCCGGTCCCGGGAGGCCACCGCCTTCACCGACATCGCCGGCTCCATCGGCCCCCTGCAGCACGCCCGGGACAACCTCGCCAAGTGGATGCGCCCGGAGAAGCGCAAGCCGACGCCGGCCATCCTGGGCCTCTTCGGCGCCAAGGCCGAGGTGCGCTTCCAGCCCAAGGGCGTGGTGGGGGTGATCAGCCCCTGGAACTTCCCGGTCAACCTCACCTTCGCCCCCCTGGCCGGCATCCTCGCGGCCGGCAACCGGGCCATGATCAAGCCTTCCGAGTTCACCCCGGCCACCTCGGAGCTGATGCGGACCATGTTCGCCGGCGCCTTCTCCGAGGAGGAGATCGCCGTGGTCACCGGCGGGCCTGAGGTGGGCGAGGCCTTCTCGCGCCTGGCCTTCGACCACCTGATCTTCACCGGGGCGACCTCCATCGCCCGCCACGTCATGAAGGCGGCGGCGGAGAACCTCGTCCCCCTGACCCTGGAGCTCGGCGGCAAGAGCCCGGTCATCCTCGGCAAGTCTGCGGACCTGTCCGTCGCCGCCGCCCGGGTCATGAACGGCAAGACGCTTAACGCCGGCCAGATCTGCCTGGCGCCCGACTATGTCCTGGCGCCGAAGGACCAGGTGGAGGGCTTTGTCGCCGCCGCCCGCGCCTCGGTCTCCACCATGTTCCCGACGATCAAGGACAATCCCGACTACACCGCCATCATCGCCCAGCGGCACTATGACCGGATCACCGGCTATATCGACGACGCCCGGGCCAAGGGCGCCCGGGTGATCGAGCTCAAGCCCGAGGGCGAGGACCTTTCCCAGCAGCCCCATCGCAAGATCGCGCCGACCCTGATCCTGGAGCCCACCGACGACATGAAGGTGATGCAGGAGGAAATCTTCGGCCCGGTCCTGCCGGTGAAGAGCTATCAGACCCTCGACGAGGCCCTGGACTATGTGAACGGCCGCGACCGGCCCCTGGGCCTCTACTATTTCGGCGACGATGCCGCCGAGCGGGAAGAGGTGCTCAGCCGGACGACGGCCGGGGGCGTCACCGTGAACGATGTCATCATGCACGTGGCCCAGGAGGACCTGCCCTTCGGCGGCGTCGGTCCCTCCGGCATGGGCAGCTATCACGGGGTCGACGGCTTCCGGGAGTTCAGCCACCGCAAGGCCGTCTTCAGCCAGATGAAGAAGGACATCGGCCCCCTGAAGATGCTGCGCCCGCCCTTTGGCCCGGGTATCCGCAAGTACCTGGACGGACAGATCCGGGGCTAGACCCCTCGCCGTCCTCCGGCCGGGCGATGTCGCGCCAGGTCAACCGGGACCCCCGGGGCTTGCTCATGGAGACGAAGATGCGCGCGGCGGACCGGCTCTACTCACTGACCCTGGCCTTCCTTTTCTCGCATGAGGTCGACGCCGCCTATCGGCATGAATGGCGGGTTCTTCCGCTGACGAGCTTCCTGCCGGATGATGTCGGGCGGGAGCTCTTCATCTGGATCCACGTCCCTCTTTTCGCGGCGATCCTGATCTACGGGTCCCGGCGTCCCGTCAGGGTCTGGCTGGCGGCGTTCGCCGTGGGACACGTTCTGCTCCACTGGATGTTCAGGAACCATCCGGCCTACGAGTTCAACAACCCGTCGTCCTGGCTCCTGATCCTCGGGGCCGGGCTGTTCGGCGCCCTGTACCTGGCGGCGGACCGGCCCTGGCGGAAGGCAGTTTGAGCCGATCCCGCCAGCCTCACTTCGACAGTAGAAGGTAGACGAAGCCGACATAGGCGGCGAGGAAGGCGACGCCTTCCATCCGGGTCAGTCGTCGTCCCGTCAGGGCGAAGACCAGGAGCAGGGCGGCCGACGCGACAAGCACGCCCCAGTCGAGCAGGCCCACATCCGCCGGGATCGGGAAGGGCCGGATCAGGGCGGTCACGCCCAGAATGCCCAGGATGTTGTAGATGTTCGACCCGACGATGTTGCCGAAGGCGACGTCCGACCGGCCCTTGAGCGCCGCAGCCAGGGTGGCCACGAGCTCTGGCAGGGAGGTGCCGATCGCCACGATGGTCAGCCCGATCACCGTCTCGGAAAGGCCGGCGATCCGCGCCGTCGCCACCGCCCCCGTGACCAGGAGGTCCGCGCCCAGCATCAGGAGGCCGAGACCCCCCGCCGCGAACAGGCCCGAGACCCAGAGGGCCTGGGGCGCCGGGTCGTGGGTGTGCGAGGACTCGATATGCACCTCGGCCGCCGTCCCGCCCCGGCTCTCCAGGCGCCAGACGATCAGGATGTAGGCCGCGAGGCCAGTCACGAGCAGGGCGCCGACAATTCTGTTCAGTTCGCCGAAGGCCAGGGCGAGGCCGGCGAGGAGAACCGAGACCCCCAGGGCGATGACCCCGTCGCGACCCACGGCCGCCGGGTTGACGGCGATCGGCTTGATCAACAGCACCAGGGCGAGGATCAGCAGGATGTTGCCGATGTTGGAGCCGAGCACATTGCCCAGGGCGATGCCCGGCGATCCGGCCAGGGCCGCGTCAATGCTGGTGATCAGCTCCGGGGACGACGTGCCGAAGCCCACCAGGGTGAGCCCGATCAGGAGCTCCGAGAGGCCAAGGCGCCGGGCCACGCCCACCGCGCCGCGAATGACGCCCTCGCCGCCCAGCGCAAGCAGGGCGAGACCGGCAATGATCTGAATGGCGATTTCCAAGCGAGGCCTCGAGCGATGATCTAGGTTTTCGGGGGGGGAAGCAGCCGGAAGGCGATGAGCCCCAGCAGCAGCGAGAGCGACGAGCCCATCAGGACGCCCAGCCGCGCCTGCGCTTCTCCGGCGACGTCGCCGTCGAAGGCGAGGGCGCCGATGAAGAGGCTCATGGTGAAGCCGATGCCGCAGAGGCATCCGACGCCGATCAGCTGCCCCAGCGAGAAGGGCAGCGGTGCTTTCGCCAGCCTCGCCGCAGCCAGGGCGAAGAGGGTGACGCCGATCGGCTTGCCGATCGCCAGTCCGAGGGCGACGCCCGCCGAGACCCCGCCGAGGATGTCCTGCGGTTTCAGGCCGGCGAGGGAGACCCCCGCGGCGCTGAAGGCGAAGATGGGCAGGACGACATAGGCCGAGAAGGGGTGGATGTAGTGTTCAAGCCGCCCGAGCAGGGTGTCGTCGCTCCCGATCGGCCGGGGCGGCACGATGAAGGCGGCGGCCACCGCCATGACGGAGGTGTGCACCCCGGACTCCTTGGACAGGCCCCAGGTGATCACCGCGACGGCCGGATAGATCCACATCGGCAGGGGGCGCAACCGGCCGAGCCCGTAGACGAGGCCAAGTAGGGCCAGGGCCGCAAACAGCGGGACATAGGCCAGCTCGGCGGTGAACAGGACGGCGATCAGGACGATGGCCATCAGGTCGTCGACGACGGCCAGGGTCAGCAGGAAGAGCCTGAGGCGCGGGTCCGCCTTCGGCGCAATGAGGGCCAGGGCGGCGAGGGCGAAGGCGATGTCGGTGGCGACCGGCACCGGCCAGCCGCGCGGATCCACGCCTCCGGCATAGGCGCTGTAGATCAGGACCGGAAGCAGGGCGCCGCCGAAGGCCGCCGCGACCGGCAGCAGAACGGTCTTGGGGTTGGAAAGCTCGCCGACGGTGAGTTCGCGCTTCAGCTCAAGCCCGATGACATAGAAGAACACGGCCATCAGGCCGTCCTTGACCCAGTCCTTGAGGGCGCCGCCCACCTGCCAGAAGCCGAGATCGAGGACGAGCGGCGTCTTGAGGAGGGCGTTGTAGCCGGCCGCCAGGGGCGAATTGGCGACAAGGATGGCGGCTGCGGCGGCGAGGGCGATCAAAAGGCCGCCGGCCGCTTCGGTTTTCAGGAACTTCAGGACGGCTGTCATGATCGTCTCCGGGCGGAACAGGCGGCAGGGCGCCCCGGCGCTGCGCGGGGCCGGGCGACGGCGGATCGCGCCCATATAGGACGCCAGGCGCGGGAACTGAACCTTTTGCGCGGCCATCTGCCCCGGTTTTTGGCCAGCGTCATGCGGGCCCGACCCCTGACAGCGGCCCGAGCGCCGCCAGGGCCTGGTCCCGGCGCTCCGTCATGGCGACCCTAGCGCGGTCGAGCTCGTCAGGCGGCAGGCCCCAGCCGTCCATGAAGGTGAGCTGGGCGGTGGGCATGTAGAGATCCCACCAGGCGAGGCGCGACGGGTGCAGCGGGGCGAGGGCGCCGTAGGCCTTGGCGAGGGCGTCCGCGGCCCCGGCGCCGAAGCGGCTGTGCAGGTCGCAGCAGGCTGCGGCCAGCTCGGCCATGGGATCGCCCAGGCAGGCGTCCTCCCAGTCCAGCAGGCCGGCCAATTCTCCACCCCGCCAGAGAAGGTTTCCCATCCAGAAGTCGCCATGCAGGAGGCGGGGCGACCCGGCGAAGGGCGGGCAGGCGGGCGCCTGGACCGCACCCGGGCCGAAGAGTTCCGGCCGCCAGGCCTTCAGGTCGGGCAGGGGGTCGGTGAAGGTCCGCATGGCCGGCAGGCCGTGCTCCGGGCCCAGGCGGTGCAGGGCGGCGAGGGCGCGCGCGGCCGGCCCGATGACGCTGGCGGGCGCGCCCGGCGGCGGCTCAACCTCGCCCTCGAGGAAGTCCAGGACCAGGGTGTCCGGCGGCTCGAAGCGGCGCAGGCGAGGGGCGGGGACGTCCAGGTCTGGAAGGCGCGCGAGCAGGGCGGCCTCGAGGGCGGCGCGCTCCGCAGGCGGCGGCTTGCCCGGCATGACCTTCGGCCGGCGCTCGACGACCGCACAGCTCCCTTCCTTCGTCTCGAACACCAGCTTCCGGGTGTGCGAGGCGACGCCCCCGGCAAGGGGTTCCGCCGACAGGAGCCGGCCGGAGGGGTCGAGGCTGCGGACCCGGGCCTCGGCGTCGATGAAGGGGGCGTCCATCCGCGAAGGGCTCCGAACCTGGCGTTGGAGCAGGCTACCATGCCTGCCCGCCCTTCCAATTCCCGCCCGGCCCGGTGTAGGGGTCCCGGCCATGACGACAGACGCCCCGACCCACCAGATGATCCTCGAGCGCCTCGGACCGGGGCGCTGGCGCGTGCCCGCCGGCGAGGAGTGGCGAAACCCTTCCGGCGGCCTGTGGGGCGGCTACGCCATCGGCCTCGCCACCCGCATCATCCAGGCCGAACCCGAGCGGGTGGGCGAGGTCCTGTCCCTGACCCTGACCTATGCCGCCGCCTTGCCGGCGGGCGACCTGGATGTGCGCACCCGCCGGATCCGCCAGGGCGGCTCAGTGGGGGTCTGGGAGGTGGAGCTGCGCCCGCCAGGCTCCGAGGAGGTTGGGGTCCACGCCATCGTCACCACGGCGAAGCGGCCTGACACCCCGCCCTTCGCCTTCGCCGCCATGCCGCAGGCCCCGGACCCGGCCAGCCTGCCGGCGCCGGAAATCCCCCACGCCCGCCAGCACTTCGGCTCCACCGTGCTGGAGCGCCGCAGCCTCGACGGCTTCCCGCCCAAGCCTTCGGCGGGGTCTCGTTCCCTGGCCTGGGTGCGCTCGCGCCGGGAGCCGATGGACAAGGCCCTGCTGGGCATGATCACCGACAATTCCCCGCCCCGGGCCATGTACGCCTTCGGCATGGGCGTCTCGACCACCACCCTGTCCCTGACGGTCTACCTCCACGCCACCGACGCCGAGGTGGCCGAGGTCGGCAATGACTTCATCCTCGTGGAATATGAGGGCCGGGTCGGCGGCGGCGGCGCCTCTGACGAGCGCTCCAGCTACTGGCGGCGCGACGGCAGGCTGCTGGCCACCTCAGAGCAGCTGGTCTGGTATCGCAAGGTCGCGCCCAGGCCACCGGAGTAGAACCCGGCGCCCGTCTCCGGGCCCGAGACCCGCCGCCGGGCGGGTAATCAGATATTAACCATAACTCGCGAGGGATGAGGTCTCCTAACCCGGGACCTGATCTCCATGCCGCAGGCGGACCCAGACCCTGCCTCTCCCGCCAACTTCGCCCGGGTTGCAGCCGACGCCCTGAGGGAGGCGACGGCGCAGACACCCCCGACGCACCGGAGATGCCCGTGACCTTCAAGGACTTCCTCGCCGACGGCGTCCAGACCAGCTGTCATCCAGCCCTCGAAGAGATCGCCGAGACCTGGACCGGAATGCTTGATCCGGCGGTCCTGGAGGGCATGACGGACGAGACCTTCCACCCGCGCATGGCGGCCTTCCTGGAAGGCGAGGGGCCGAGCGAGGCGGTCAAGCTCCAGATCGCGGGTGACCTTGAGCGAATCACCGTCCTGCGAGGGCCCGCGCCGCCCGAGTCCCTGCGCGGACGCGTCGGCGCAGTCGCGCGGCCCATCCTCGCCGGCATCGCCGACACTCTGGTCCTCGGCCGCCGGACCCTGCCCTTCTCGCGGCTTCGACGGGCGCACGTCCTGCTGGTCGGCGACCTTGAGGGTCCCGGACACTCGCCCACCGAGACCGCCATCGACTACGCCGCGACTCTGGCCATGGATCCGAATGTCGATCGGCTGGAGATCGTCTACTCCGGCTTCATGACGCTGGACATGGCGGGATACATCCGCGAGCGGCTTGGGGGGTTTCCAAGGGAGCGCGGGATTTCCCTTGTGTCCACCCTCGAGAACGACGGGTTTCTCGCCGACATCCTCGGCAGGGGCCCCTGCACCTTCCACATGGTCTCGGAGCCTACCCTGTCTCCCGTCATCAGCGTGGTGAGCCGGCTTGGTCCGACCCTCATGCACACCTCTGCGGACATCGCGCCGGTCCAGTACGCCGACGTCTACTGGTCCGGCCATTCAGGGGCTTACATCGAACAGCTCTGGCGCAGGCAGGCGGCGCCGGAGGCCTTTGCCAGGAACCATGTCCAGGTTCTCTCCGGCCCCTGGAGGGAGGCGCCTCCGCCCGCGCCCGTCACCCGCGCCGAGATCGGCGCGCCGGACGACGCCATCATCATCGCCACGGTGGGCGACCACCTCGGCGCCGAGCTTGACGAGGCCTACATCACGGGCGTCGAGCTGGCTGTCCGCGACCGGCCGCACTGTATCTGGATGGTGGTCGGCGACCTACCCGGGTCGCTGTCGAACGCCTGCCGACAGGTTCTCGGCGACCAGTTCCTGCATTTTCCGGATACCGGACAGATTGAGCGCCTGATGGGCGCGGTGGACATTTACGCCAATCCCTTCCGGGGCGGCGGGGGCCGAAGCGCCCGCATGGCGGCCCGCGCCGGGGCCATCCTGCTCAGCCTGAACCAGGGCGATGCGGCCACGGCTGTCCCTGAGGACATCCGAGCGTCGGACCCGGAGGACGTCTTCCGCCGCCTCGACATGCTGATCGAGTCGGTGGAGCTGCGGGAAGCCTGCCGAGCCTACCAGACGGACTACATCGCCAAAATCTGCGATCAGCGGGCCTTCCGCTCTAGCCTGTCCGGCATGATCACCCTCGCTGCGAAGCGCTACGCGGCCCGCCTCGGGGGCCTGCCCCTGTCCCAGACCGTGTTCGCGGCGTCGGGCGCTCTGGCGGCGGCCAGCTGACCTTGGACGCCCAGAACCTGAAGGCTGTGGGGTTCGAGCTGGTCTTCGCCGCCCTGCTCCTCGTCGGCGATCCCTGGCGGGCCGTCCTGGCTCTGCTTGGCTGACGCCAGGACGGGCCCGCGGCCGGGACTCAGAGGGCGAAGGTGAAGCCGCCATTCACCGGATAGACCTGTCCGGTGATCCAGCTCGAGGCTTCCGACGACAGGAAGAGCACCATGTTGGCCACGTCGTCCGGGCGGCCGGGGCGGCGGATGATGTACTTCTCCATCTGCCGCTTCAGTCGCTCGGGATCCCCGTTCAGGGTCCGCTCTACGGCCGGGGTGGCGGTCAGGGCGATGGCCACCGAATTCGCCGTGATCCCGTAGCGGCCAAGGGTCCGGGCCACCGAGCGCATGAAGCCGGCCGCGCCCGCCTTGCCGGCGGCGTAGATTTCCATGTTGGCGTCGCCCCAGCGGCCGGCGTCCGAGATGATGGTCACGATCCGTCCCGGCGCCTGGCGCTGTATCATGCCGGGGATCACGGCCCCGGTGCAGTTGATCACGCCGTAGAGGTTGACCCCGAGAAAGGTCTGCCAGGCCTCGGGCCCGGTTTCCCAGAAGGGCAGGCGGGCGTCGGCGGACGGCGTCGCACCGGCGTTGCCGGCGTTGTTGACGAGGACGCCGATGGCGCCCAGGTCGGCGCTGGCCTTGGCCACCATCTCCTTCACGGCGGCCTGGTTGGAGACGTCGCACTGCAGGGCCAGGGCTTTGCCGCCCGCGGCGCGGATTTCCTCGGCCACCGCCTCGGCGCGCTCCAGGACGTAGTCGTTCACCACCACGCCGCCGCTGTTCGCCGCGCCGCCCAGGTGCAGGGCGATCTGGCGTCCGACACCCTGGCCGGCGCCCGTCACAAGGGCCACGCGGCCGCCCAGATCGAGAATGTCCGTCATCTTGTTTCCTCCCTCGCTTCAGCAGGTCTGCCGACCATTCTAGAGCGGCTTGCCGCCGGGAGGATAACCCGGATCCGGCGATGTCCTACGTCACAGGCCACAGGCTTACGACTTCGGCCAGGGGGTCGAGGACGTCCAGGGCCAGAATCCAGGCCAGGGGCAGGCCGAAGAGTCCCTCCTCCGCCCCCCTGATGTTGCCGGCGATCGCCGCGATGGACCCCGAGTTCCCGTCGTGGTTCGAGGCGATCCGGAGGGTGTCCAGGAGATCTTCGCCGCGCAGGGCTGCGAAGAGGGCGATGGCCAGGGCCTCAGGCCCGGTTCGTCCCGGCCCCAGGCGGCGGATTCCCTCGACATCGGGAATCCGGGGTCTACCGGCCAGGTCGACAGCCCTGTCGGTCAGTTCCAGGGTCTGGCGGGCTCCCGGATTCAGGGCGAGCAGCGACCTGGCGGCCGCCCAGGACTCATCGAGCCCGCGCCCGGTCATGAGGTGGGCGACGAGGGCGGCGAGGGCGCCGGCGGGCAGGTGACCGGAAGGATGGCCATGGGTCAGGGCCGCCCCCCGGACCCCGATCTCGAAGGCCGACTGCGGAGTGACGTCGGGAAGGAGGCCCGCGGGGGCTGAGCGTGTCACAGCTCCGCATCCCGGGGAGTCGTTGATCGGCCGCACAAGATCACCCCGACCGCCAGCCCTCAGCGCCGAAAGGCAGGTTCTTCCGGGCCCTCGGCGGACCCACATGGAGGGGTGAGCGAGCAGACCGGCCCGGCCCGGGATGAAGCTTCCCTCCTGGGTTTCAAGCCAGTCCAGAAGGGCCAGCCGCTGACCGACCGTCCTGGCCTCAGTGGATCTGTCACCGGCCCTGATCAGGCCCTGAGCTGCGAAGAGCGCCATCTGGGTATCGTCGCTCACGCGGATGCGGCCCGCCGCATCAAACTCGGGAACCTGGACGCCCGCGTCTCCATACCGCCGCTGAATCTCGGACGCCTTCAGGAACGCCACCGCCGAGCCCATGGCGTCGCCCACAGCCCCCGCAGCCATGCAGGCGATTCGTCGGGACAGGCGGTCCGGGTCCTCACCCGGCGTTTCCGGCGCCAGAACAGGCCCCGCCTCGTTCAGGCCCTCCGCACCTCCGGGCCGGACCGACCGGACCTTTCGCCAGGCGGTCTCAGGGTCCTCGCCCATCTCGACCAGGAGCCGGGCCGCCAGGAAGGCCGCGCGACCGCCGTCGCCGGTGCAGTGAAGAAGAATGCGCGCGCCACGGGAGAGCAGGTCCCTGAGTTCGGCGCCCGCGAAAATCCAGGCCCTTTCAAACCGGGCGTCCGGGGGCCGGTGCTCCCGAAGCGGCAGGTGTCGCCACTCCAGCGCCTCCGCCTCGAAGCGCACCTCCGGCCGGAGACCTTTCAGGGCTTTGAGCTCTGCGGCTTCAAGAAGCGAGACCAGGACAGTGGGGCGCCAGCCGACCAGGACGGCCAGGTCGGCCTCAAGATCCCGTCGCCCCGCCTTTTCGCCCGGCCAGAGGACCAGTCCGATCCGTCCTGCTCCGGCCGAGAGACTGTCAATCCTCGGGGGCGCGCTCTTCTGGGCCCGACTCACGTTCCGCTTCTCCTGACCCGGCCGCGGCTTGGCGCCCTCGCATTCCTGTCGGCGGCGGCCGAGGCCCGCCGAGTCCGCCCGGGCGCTCACCCTTTGGTTGTACGCCTGCGCGTGATCCGACGCCAGATTCCGCCGCCGCCACAGATTGTCCCGAAACGGAACGGAAGGGCCAGTCTGAGCGGCTCCGATCAACTGCGATTGCGACCCGGCGGGATGACGTCTGCAATCCCGCCGGCGGCTCTTCTTGCCACAGTCGGGGTTAGCCCCCGGTAAACTCGGCAGGCGCTGGATCTGGGGGCAGGGATTAACCTTGATGGCAGGTCGGTCAAATTGAACCGACCCTTGCGGTCCGCGGCGCGGAAAGGTTCATGTTCTGGACTTCCCCGTCGTCCTAGACGCCGCGATCGACGTGGCGATCTACCTGGAGCGGGAAGGCCGGCGTTCAGTCCACCAGCCTCTGCATGAGGTAGGTGTACTCCAGGGCCTGGCGCAGGGCGCGCTCGTTCAGGTTGGCGGCGGCGGCGTGACCTCCGTCCATGTTCTCGTAGTAGAGGTAGTCATAGCCAAGTTCGCCCAGCCGGGCGGCGGCCTTGCGGGCGTGGGCCGGATGGACCCTGTCGTCCTTGGTCGACGTCACGAGGAAGACGCTGGGATAGGGCCGCCCCGCCTTCAGGTTCTGGTACGGCGAGTAGGAGAGCAGCATCTCGCGCTCAGCCGGGATGGCCGGGTCGCCGTACTCTCCCACCCAGGAGGCGCCGGCCCCGATCTGGGTGTAGCGGATCATGTCGAACAGGGGCACCTGGATGACCACGGCGTTGTAGAGTTCCGGACGCTGGGTCAGGGCGACGCCCATGAGGAGTCCGCCGTTCGACCCCCCCATGATCCCGAGCCGCCGGGGCGAGGTGTAGCCGCGACGGATGAGGTCTTCGGAGACGGCGAAGAAGTCCTCATAGACCCGCATCCGGTCCAGCTTCAGGCCGGCGTTGTGCCAGCGCGGCCCGAACTCGCCGCCGCCCCGGATATTGGCCACCACATAGATCCCGCCCCGCTCCACCCAGAGCTTTCCGGGCGTGGCGGCGTAGGCCGGCGTCTGGCTGACCAGGAAACCGCCATAGGCGTAGAGGAGGGTCGGGTTGGAGCCGTCCATCGGTGCATCCTTCCGGCGGACGACCGAATAGGGGACCCGCGTCCCGTCCTTCGAGACCGCCCAGTGCTGCTCGGCGATCATGTTTGAGGCGTCGAACCGGGCCGGCAGGCTGCGCAGGCGCTCCGGCGCGCCGCCCGAGGCGTCCGCCAGCCACTGGCTGGTCGGGGACAGGTAGCCCGCCGCGCTCACCAGGATCCGGTCGCCATCCCGGCTGACCGAAGTGAGGGTCAGGGTCGAGTCCACCGGCAGGGCGAGGGTCTCTGAGCTCCAGCCGCCGCCGGACCGCTTCAGGCTCCGGACCTGGCCCCGGACATTGTCCAGGAGGCCAATGACCAGCCGGTCCCGGGTCGAGGCGACCTGTTCGACGCTCTGGCTCTCGGTCGGACGCAGCACCAGTTCCGGCCGCAGGGCTTCCGGCGCGGCTCGGACTGCGGCCAGGTCGAAGTCGACAAGGTCACCGGCCTTCAGGCCGGCCGCCGCCCAGTCGGCCTCCAGGCTGACCACCAGCCGGCCGGCGACCAGGGCCTGGACGGTCGAGCGCAGGGGCAGGGCCAGCTTCAGGGTCCGGTTTCCAGCCAGCAGGTGATGTTCGGCGCTGAAGGTGTCGAGGGGCCGGGTCAGGATCACGGCCTCGACCTCTCCCCCGGCGTTCCGGAAGACCTGCCCGTTCACCCCGTAACCGCCGTCCTTACGGTCGCCGCGGAACACCTCCGGGGCCTCGGCGAGCGTCTGACCCCGCGTCAGCAGACGCGCGACGTACGGATAGCCCGAGACGGTGCTTTCCGCCGGCGAAAGGGCCGTGACGACCAAAAGGGTGTCGCGGTCGATCCAGTCAAAGCGGTGCTTGCCCTCAGGCAGGCGGAACCCGCCGTCGAGGAACCGGCCCTCGCGGGCGTCGAACTCCCGCACCGTCACGGCGTCCTTGCCCCCATCGGACAGGCTCACCAGGCAGAGCCGATTGTCCGGCGCCAGACAGTCGACCCCGGCGAAGACCCAGTTGCCGCCTTCCGACTTCGCCAGGGCGTCGACGTCGAGGATCGTACGCCAGGCCGGCGCGCCCGACCGGTAGCTGGCGAGGTCCGTCTCGCGCCAAAGGCCCCGGACATGGGTGCGGTCCTGCCAGAAGTCCCGGATCCTTTCCCCGCCGGCGAAGGCGATCCCGGGAATGCGGTCCGGGGCCGTCGCGATGGCCTGGGCCTCCGCGTAGAGGCCGGCATAGCGCGGGTCGTTCTGGAGCCTGGGCAGGGAGCGGGCGTTCTCGGCCTTCGCCCAGGTCAGGGCGCGCTCGCCCTCGATCTCCTCCATCCAGGTGAAGGGGTCATCCCCGGCTCGGGCTTCGG
>NZ_JADCBG010000027.1 GCF_020253645.1 Phenylobacterium sp. | reverse complement strand
GGTGGCGACCCTGCTCAGTCCCAGCCCAAAAGGCTCGGGGGATCTCGGCCCCTCCACCGACTGTCCGCCTGGCGTTGGAGCGCCAGGCGGACGTCCCGGAAGACAGACCCAATCTAGCGCTTCTGAAACAAACAAGGGGGTGCAACGGCGCCCCCCCTCAGTCCTGCGGACCCATGTTGTACGGCCCGCCGGTCTTCAGGGCCCGGCGGTAGGCCGGGCGGTCCTGGCAGCGGCGGACCCAGGCGGCGAGGCGCTCGTGGCCGGCCAGGCGGCCCAGCATGGCGCCGGCCTCGCCCACGAAGCTCATCTGGATGTCGGCCAGGCTGAAGTCGCCCAAGAGGTAGTCACGGCCCGCAAGCGCCCCGTCGACAAAGCCCAGGTGGTTGGCGATCTCGCTCTCGATGCGCGCGTGAAGGGGCGCGCCGGCCTCGCCCAGGCGGCGGACATACATGTCCAGCATCAGGGGCAGCATGGCCGAGCCCTCGGCGTAGTGCATCCACTGCTGGTAGACGTCGTACTCCCGCGAGGCGGCGGGCGGGGCCAGGCGCCCGCCGGCGCAGCGGCGCGAGAGGTAGTCCAGGATGGCGCCCGATTCGAAGACTACCTGGCCCTCGTGCTCGATGACAGGCGACTTGCCGAGGGGGTGGATGGCCTTCAGCTCCGGCGGGGCCAGGCGGGTGGCGGCGTCGCGGGCGTGGTGGCGGATCTCGTAGGGCAGGCCCAGCTCCTCCAGGGCCCAGAGGACGCGCTGGGAGCGGGAATCGTTCAGGTGGTGGACGGTGATCATGGTCGGGTCTCCCGGGCCGGCGAGTCGGTCTCAGCTTGCGGTGTCGCGGGCCGTACGCTTGGCCTATAAGGCCGGTGATGACTGAGGCCCTGATCCTACCCCGAATTGTCCCCCTGTTGCACCGGTCCGCGGAGGCCGCCGAGGCCGTGACCGCCCGGGTGCGCCTGGCGGTGGAGGCCCTGGTCGCGCCGGGGGGCCGGATCGACCGCCACCGGCTCGACGCCGAGCAGCACGCCGCACATGGCCTCGCCTGGTGCGCCGCCTACGCAGAGACCCTTCGCCAGGTCGCCCTGTGGGCGGAGCGGCTGGAGGCCGCCGGCGCCCTGACCGAGGCCGAGGCCCTGCCGGCCCAGCTCCTGGCCTTCGAGTACGTCTCACAGATGGCCGGCGGCCTGCCCATGAACCAGGGCGAGACCTTCCGCCCCGCGGACCTGGGCGTTTCGACCGGCGACCTCTTCCCCCTGATGGCCGAACTTCGCCCCGGCGCCTCCCAGGCCGTGAAGACCCGGACTGTGGCGCTGCTGGCGGCGGCGCAGGGCCGCGCCTCCCTCGAGGCCTCCGGCCTGGACGAGACCCTTGAGGCCATCCGCGACCAGTTCACCGACTTTTCCCGCACCCGGGTGGCGCCCTACGCCCAGGGCTGGCACCTGCGCGACGAGCTCATTCCCCTGTCCCTGCTGGAGGAGCTGGCCGGCCTCGGCGTCTTTGGCCTGACCCTGCCCGAGGCCTGGGGCGGGGCGGGGCTGGGCAAGACGGCCATGTGCGTGGTCTCCGAGGCCCTGTCCCGGGGGTGGATCGCCGCCGGCTCCCTGGGGACCCGCTCGGAGATCGCCGCCGAGCTGATCCTCGCCCACGGCACGGAGGACCAGAAGGCGCGGCTCCTGCCCGGAATCGCCTCGGGCGAGATCATTCCCACCGCCGTCTTCACCGAGCCCGACACCGGGTCGGACCTGGGCGCGCTGCGCACCCGGGCCGAGCGGTCCGGCGACGCCTGGAAGGTGTTCGGCGCCAAGACCTGGATCACCCACGCCGCCCGGGCCGACCTCATGACCCTGCTGGTCCGCACCGAGCCGGGCACGAAGGACCACCGGGGCCTGTCGATGCTGCTGGCCGAAAAGCCCCGCGGGACGGACGCAGAGCCCTTCCCGGCCCCCGGCATGAGCGGCGGCGAAATCGGCGTCATCGGCTATCGGGGCATGAAGGAGTACGACATCGCCTTCGACGGCTTCGAGGTCCCGGAGAGCGCCCTCCTGGGCGGCCAGACCGGCAAGGGCTTCTCCCAGCTCATGGCCACCTTCGAGAGCGCCCGGATCCAGACCGCCGCCCGCGCCGTCGGCGTCGGCCAGGCGGCCCTGGACGAGGCGGTCGCCTACGCCTTCCAGCGGCGGCAGTTCGACCGGCCCATCGCCGAGTTCCCGCGCGTCGCCAACAAGCTGGCCATGATGGCCGCAGAGCTCCTCGGGGCCCGGCGCCTCACCTGGTTCGCCGCCGAGGCCAAGGACCAGGGCCGCCGCTGCGACCTGGAGGCCGGCATGGCCAAGCTCACCGCCGCCCGCATCGCCTGGGCCGCCGCCGACAACGCCGTCCAGGTGCATGGCGGCGCCGGCTTCGCCACGGAGCAGGTGGTCAGTCGCCTCCTGGCCGACGCCCGCATCCTGAACATCTTCGAGGGGGCCGGCGAGGTGCAGGCCCAGGTCATCGCCCGCCGCCTGCTCGAGGGCGCGAATTAGTCGTCCGGAAAGGACATCCCATGGACTTGGTCTTCACCTACCTGATCCCGGCGGCCCTGCTCGCCGTCGCCGTGACCCTCGGCTTTGGTCTCTACGCCCTCTTCCGCGGCGGGGAGTTCGGGCGTTCGTACTCCAACAAGCTCATGCGTCTGCGGGTCCTGACCCAGGCCGTCGCCGTGGCCATCCTCGCCGCCGCCCTATGGTGGCGCCAGCAGGCGGGCTGAGCCGTGGTCCTGATCAACCGCATCTACACCCGCACGGGCGACGCCGGCTCGACCCGGCTGGCCTCCGGCGCGGAGGTCTCCAAGGCCGACCTGCGGGTCGCCGCCTATGGCGAGGTGGACGAGGCCAACGCCTGCCTGGGCCTGGTGCGGCTGCATACGTCCGGGACCGATCTCGACCCCCTGCTGGCCCGCCTGCAGAACGAGATGTTCGATCTCGGCGCCGACCTCGCCACGCCCCCCGGGCCGGCGGAGGACCGGGCCCTGCGCATCCTCGATTCGCAGGTCGAGCGGCTGGAGCGGGAGATCGACGCCCTGAACGAAGGCCTGGGCGAGCTGACCTCCTTCGTCCTGCCGGGAGGAAGCCCAGCGGCGGCGTACCTGCACCTCGCCCGCACGGTGGCCCGCCGGGCCGAGCGCAGCGCGGTCGCCCTGGCCGCCAGCGGCCAGCCGGTCAGCGGGCCGGCCCTGCGCTATCTCAACCGCCTGTCGGACCTGCTCTTCGTGGCCGCCCGCGTCGCCAACGACCAGGGCCGCAGCGACGTTCTCTGGAAGGCTGGGGCGACACGCGGCGATTAGCCGGGACGTCGGAGCGCCCTCGGGAGCGCTGTCACCCAATTCCTCCCCCTGGGGGGACCTTTGCGTAATTGCCGGATCGTCATTCCCTGTGTGTGGCGGGGCGGGGTTCGGGCGCTGGACCGGGTTTTGGCGCTTGTGGACTGGTCGGGCCTTGAAGGTCAGCTGTTCGGTCTTCGTCAGGAGGGCCCTGGCCGTCCGGAGCGATCGTCCGTTGCTGCTGTTCAAGGCTCTGCCTCTCCGGGCCTGGTATGGACTGTCGGATGCAGAGCTGGAGTTCCGGCTGGGGCAGCCTGCGTTTGGCCGCTTCGTGGGCCTTAGCCTTGAGGACGAGCGTCCCGATCACACGACCTTTTGCCGGTTCCGCAACCGGCTGGTGAGCGCCCAGATTCTGGATCACACCCTGACGCCGTGACAGCGGCTCTACAACACCCTGCAAACCCAGTTACTGGTGGCCAAAACCCGCCCCAAACGCGTCCACGGGATCATCGATGACGTAATGCAGGGTTCCCATCAGGGGGAGGTGGACCGCGAAGCGGGACGGAGGGGGTCTGCGACGCCCGGGGATTGGCGATCCAGAGGCGGTTGGCGCTGGTCGGGCTTTGCGCTATCTGACGAGTGTGGCCGGGGGCGGCCCGAGGAGCCGTGTCTTGATGAAGTTCCAACACATCGCGGTCATCGCCGTCCTGGCTGCGGCGACCGGCCTGTCCGGCTGCGAATCGACGCGCCAGGCCCTGGGCATGACCAAGGTCACCCCCGACGAGTTCCGCGTGGTCTCCAAGGCGCCCCTGGTGGTGCCGCCGGATTTCGCCCTCCGCCCGCCGGCGCCCGGCGAGCCCCGCCCGCAGGAGCTTCAGCCGGAGAGCGCGGCGCGCAACGCCCTGATCGGCCGATCCCTGGCGGAGACCCGCTCTGACGGGGAAAGGCTGCTCGTGGGCAAGGCGGGCGGCGACAAGGCCGATCCCCTGATCCGCTTCGTCATCGACGACGAGAACGGGGACATCGCCCACAAGGAGAAGAGCTTCGCGGACACGGTGATGTTCTGGCGGCCGGGGCAGCCGCGCAGCCCGGCCGCGGTCGCGGCGGAGGCGGACAACACGCCCGCCCCCCTCGATCCGGCCGCCGAGGAAGCCCGTATCAAGTCGCTGATCGGCGACAAGACCGTGGTCATCGCCCGGGAACGCAGTTCGCGGATCAAGATTCCCGGCCTGTAGCGGTCGCTACGCCGGGCACACCCCACTGAACGGGAGGAATCACAGCGCGCAATTGCTCCCCCTGATGGGACCCCTGCGTTATGACCCCAATGATCCCGGAGATGCGCTGAAGGCGTGTTTTGGCGGCCTGTGGGTGGGTTTTGGGGGTGATTTTGAGGTGTCTGGACGGACTCCGGGCGTGTCAGGCCGTCATTGCGGCGGCGCGGC
>NZ_JADCBG010000026.1 GCF_020253645.1 Phenylobacterium sp. | reverse complement strand
GATCCGCGCCGACCAGCCGGCCCGCTTCTCTGTGGCCATGGTGGCGCCCGCCGCCGCCCACGTCTCGGGCCAGATCTTCGGCGCCTCGGGCGAGAACATCATCCTCTACTCCCAGCCCCGTCCGGTCGAGACCGTGACCAAGCCTGAGGGCTGGACGGTCCAGTCCATCCTGGACGAGGCCGTGCCGAAGATGGCGCCCAAGTTCTTCGACCTGAACCGCGGCCCCCTGCCGGGTGGCAACAACGCCCAGCAGCCGGCGGCCGCCAAGCCCGCGTCCTGAGACCAGCTCCCCGGCCAGGCCCTGACCTGGCCGGGGACGCCGACCGTGGAATCGGCGTCCGAAAACCGCCAGACATTCGCCTCGGAAGAGACCATGCTGAGGCCATGGATCTGGATCCCGCCGCCAGTTTTCGCGCCTTCGCCACCCGGGATGTCCGCCTCGACGGGCAGTTGTTCGGGGGCGTGGTTACGACCGGAATCTACTGCCGGCCCGTCTGTCCGGCCCGGAAGCCCCGGCCGGAGAATGTGCGCTTCTTCAGCTCGGCGGCGGCGGCGCAGCTTGCTGGCTTCCGGCCCTGCCTGAGATGCCGCCCGGAAGCCGCGCCGGAGCTCGGCGCCTGGAACGGGACCGCCAACACGGTTTCGCGCGCCCTCGCCCTGATCGACCTCGGGGCCCTGGACAACGGCGACATGCAGGACCTGGCAGGGCGCCTGGGCGTGGGAGAGCGACATCTCAGACGCCTGTTCCAGGAGCATCTGGGAGCCTCCCCGGTCGCTGTGGCCCAGACCCGGCGGCTGCATATGGCCCACCGACTGATCCGGGAGACCGGACTCTCCATGTCAGAGGTCGCCCTCGCCTCCGGCTTCGGCAGCCTGCGGCGCTTCAACGAGGCCTTCCGGGCCGCCTGTGGCCGGACGCCCTCAAGCCTGCGCCGCCGCCCCGGCGCAGAGGCGGGCCTGTCCGACGGCGTCACCCTGCGGCTCGCCTACCGACCGCCCTACGACTGGCCCCGGATGCTGCACTTCTTCGCCCAACGGCAGGTGGAGGGGGTCGAGCGGATCGACGGCCAGGCCTATGTGCGGACCCTGGCGGTCGCAGGCGCCGCCGGCGTGGTCCGGGTCGAGCCCGGGCGGGGCGACACCCTGTCCGCCAGTCTCTGGTTTCCGGACCTCCGTGTCCTTCCCCGGGTCCTGGCCCAGGTTCGCAGGGTTTTTGACCTTGCCCTGGACCCTGAGCCCGTGCGGGCGCATCTCGGCGAGGATCCTGAACTTGGCCCCCTGGTCACCCGGCATCCCGGTCTTCGGGCGCCCGGCGCCTGGGATGGCTTCGAGACGGCGGTCAGGGCCATCCTTGGCCAGCAGGTGACGGTGGTCGCCGCACGGGGTCTGGCCAGCCGGCTGGCGGCCGACCATGGCGCGCACATCGACACCGAGTCCGCTCGCCGGTTCGGCCTGGACCGGCTGTTTCCCGGACCGGAACGCCTCGCCAGCATCGACCCGGAGTCCCTGCCCATGCCCCGGGCGCGCGGCAGGGCCCTGGCGGCCATCGCCCGCCTGGCGAGGGAGGATGCCCAACTGTTCGCTCCGGGCCAGGATCTCGAAGGCGCCGTCGACAGGCTCTCGGCCCTCCCCGGGGTGGGCGCCTGGACCGCCCAATACATCGCCATGCGCGCCCTTCGCGAGCCGGACGCCTTCCCGCATTCGGACCTGGCCCTCCTGAGGGCGGCTGCAGACCCGGAAGGTCACAGGCCCACCCCCGAAGCCCTTCTGGCGCGGGCTGAGGCCTGGCGTCCCTGGCGGGCCTATGCCGCCGCCCATCTCTGGGCGAAGGACGCCGACGTCGCATCCCCCCGCAAAGGACCCGCCGAATGAAGATCGACGCGCCGCCGCCCCGCCGACTGACGGTCTCGGAGGTCTCCTCACCCATTGGCCGGATCGAGGTGATCCTCGACGAGGCGGGGATCCTCCGGGGCCTCGACTTCGGCTCAGGCCTGCCCCGCATCCGCCAGCGCATGGCGCGCCTGTATCCCGGGCCTTCCCTGGAGACGGGTGCGGCGCCGCCTCGCGTATCCGAGGCCCTGGGCGGATATTTCGAGGGCGATCCGGACGCCCTGGCCCGGCTCGACTGCGCCACGGCGGGGACCCTCTTCCAGGAGCAGGTCTGGACGGCCCTGTGCGACATCCCCGGGGGCGCGACCCGAAGCTATCTCGACATCGCCATCCAGGTCGGCGCGCCCCGGGCCGTCCGGGCGGTGGGCCTGGCGAACGGCGCCAATCCCGTGGCCCTGCTGATCCCCTGCCACCGGGTGATCGGCCGATCCGGCGCCCTGACCGGTTATGCCGGAGGGCTGGAGCGCAAGGCCTGGCTACTGGCTCGCGAAGAGGCGTCTTCAGGGCCGGAGGCGCGGCCCCGGCGCCAGTCCTCCAAGGTCATCTCCCAGTAGCGGGAGCGGCGGAGGGTCCCGTCGGGCCGGCGGCTGTCGCGCTCACCCATGGGGCGGAAGCCGGCGGCCTCGATCACCCGGGCGGAGCGCACATTGTCCAGCGCCGCCGTCAGGCCGATCAGCCGCACGCCCAGCACCTCGAACATCCAGCCGAAGGACCGGGCGGCGCCCGCCGTTCCCTGCCCCCGGTTCTGCCGGTCGGCCCGGGTCGCCCCGGCGAGCTCAGCCGAGGACCGGCCCGGCCAGATGCTGAAGCGGGAATAGCCTGCGACCTCTCCGTCCTCGTCCAGGGAGAGGATAAGTATGGCCTCGCCCGCCGCCTGGAGGGCCGCCGTCTCCTCGATCCAGGCCCGGACGCTGGCCTCGGTGATCGGCCGGGGCAGGTCGTAGATCGGATCCGAGACCCGGGGGTCGGCCAGCATCCGGGCGAGGGAGGCTGCTTGGTCCGGCGTGGCGAGAATCCGGTCGGGGCCCAGGCTGGCGGGGTCCACCTCCCGCACGCGACGACGGATGTCGGCCTCTTCCTCAGCAGTCGCGCGGATGACGGTGACAGGGGGGTCGCTCATGTCGCCAGGGCCTCAAGGGCGGCGCCGGTCAGGCGCCGGGTCGTCCAGTCGTCCATCGCCAGGGCTCCGAGGCGGTCGTAGAAACCTATGGCCGGAGCGTTCCAGTCCAGCACCGACCATTCCAGCCGCGCAAGGTCTTCGTCGGCGCAGCGCCGGGCCAGGGCCTTCAGCAGGGCCAGTCCCGCCCCCGCCCCCCTGCGTTCCGGCCTGACAAAGAGGTCCTCCAGCCAGATTCCATGCCGGCCACGGAAGGTCGAATAGCTGTAGAACCAGAGCGCGAAGCCCACGGGAACGCCCCCGATCTCGGCGATGTCGCAGAAGACCCGCGGCGCCGGGCCGAAGAGGTCCCTCTCCAGGTCGGCCGGGGTGGCCCGCGCCTCTTGCGCCAGCCGCTCGTACTCCGCCAGGTCCAGGATGAAGCCGTGGATGGTCGCCAGGTCGTCCGGCCCGGCCTCCCGGACCCGGACCGCCTCAGACGGCACGGTACCAGTCCACCCCGGCCTCGTCCTGAGTGCGGACGGCCTGGCCCCGGGCCAGAAGGCAGTTGAGGTGGGCTAGGCTCTCGCCGGTGGCCATGCCCAGGGTCCAGCGATCGATCTTGCGCCTGAAGAGGATGTGGAAGGTGTCGATGGCGCGCTTGGGCTCGGCCAGCAGCTTGTGCAGGCGGGTCAGGCTGCGTTCGTGCCCGCCGATCAGGTGGTCGATCCGGGCATGGAGGCCATGAAAGGGCTCATTGTGCGCGGGCAGGACGAGGACATCATCCGGCACGATCGTGCGGATCCGCGCAAGCGAGGTCAGCCAGTCCGTCAGGGGGTCGCCCGCCGGCTCGGTCGGGAAGACCGAAACGTTGGAGGTGATCTTGGGCAGGACCTGGTCGCCGCTGATCATCAGCGCCAGGTCCGGGCACCAGAGGCAGGCGTGCTCGGGCGAATGCCCTGAACCGACAACCACCCTCCAGTCATGGTCGCCGATCCGGACGACATCGCCGTCGGACAGGCGATGGAAGCTGTCGGGCAGGGCGTGGAGGCTCTTGCCGAACCCGCCGAACCTGGCGCGGTAGTCCTCGAGGGCTTCCTCGTCCCAACCCGCGGCGCGATAGAAGGTCAGGGCATCCTCCGGCGCCTCGCGGCCAGTGTCGGCCGACAGGGACCGGCACATCAGGAACTCGAGCCGGGTGATCCAGAGCCGGCACCCGAACTTTCGGGTCATCCAGCCGGACATGCCGATGTGGTCAGGGTGCATGTGGGTCACAAAGACCCGGGTCACCGGGAGCCCCTCGAGGGGGCCAGCCAGGGCCTTCCGCCAGGACTCCCGCGTGGATTGGCCGCCGAGGCCGGTGTCGACGATCGCCCAGCCCTCCGCCTCGCGGATCGCCCAGACGTTGATCCAGGCCAAAGAGCCGCCCAGCGGCATGCGCAGCCACTTGACCCCGGGCGCGACGTCCACCGCCTCGCCCTGGTCGGGACCACCGGGAAAAGGATAGGTGATCTTCGCCTTGTGGGCCTCCAGGACCGGATCTTCGAAACCATCGCGCATGAACGGGACTCCTTGGCCCGCCACTTTCGGCCCTTGGCGCCCCGGGATCAAACCCAAATCCCTGCAAGGCCGCCCAGAAACCGTCACAGGAGGATGGGATGTCGACTCGCGGTCATGGCGTCTTGCCGTTCTGGCCGCCTAGGGATTAAGAGCCTTGGGAACAGAGACCCCCGGAGGGAACCCCAAGATGAAACGCGTCGCAATCGGCCTGGGCACGGCGGCCCTGGTCCTGGCACTCGGGACGGTCGCTGCCGTCTCGTCCACCAAGAGAGAGCAAGCCGCCCTCGCCGCCGCGCGCACGCAAGGCATGGCCGAGGCGCCTGCCATCGCCCAGGCGGCAGGGATCGCCTGTCAGGTTACCGACGCCCGATTCGTCGGCAGGACGAGCGACCCCAAGACCAAGGTTGTCACCAACTACTATGAGATCGACTGCGACCGCGGCGTCGGTTTCGTGCTCCAGGCCGCAGCGGGGGCGCAGCCCTCTGCCTTCACCTGCATCGAGGCGAACACCCCTCTGGCGGACGGCAAGCCGCCTTCCCTGCCCTGCAAACTGCCCGGGAACGCCAATCCTGTCGCGGACCTGGCGCCGATCCTGGCCAAGGCCGGCGTGGCCTGCACGCCGGACGCCGCACGCGGTATCGGGCAGACGACCAAGAACACCTTCCTCGAAGTCTCCTGCCAGGGGGGCGTGGGCTACGTGCTCCAGGCGGGCGCGCCCGCCAATCCCGACAGCGACGTCGTTGCGAACGACTGCCTTGTCTTCGACGCCAATGACGGCAACATCAAGTGCACCCTGCGCGACGCAGCCTCCCGCCTCGCCGTGGTCGACCGGTTCGCCGCTGCGGCGAACAACGGCTGCACGGTCAAGGGTCGTCGCTACATCGGCCTGTCCCAGGCGGGCGCCAGCTATTACGAAGCCGCCTGCGAGGACGGAAAGGGCTACATCTACAAGGTCGAGAAGGGCGAACTCGCCCAGACGACGCCCTGCGAGAAGGCGATGGGCCTGCTCGGCGGCTGCAGCCTGACCGACGCCAAGGAAGCGCAGACCGCCCAGGCGGGCCTGTATTCCAACCTCGCCAAGAAGGCCGGTTTCGACTGCCAGGTCGCCAAGTACGCGCCCTTCCCCGCGCCCTCGGGCAGGGATGTCGTCGAGCTGGCCTGCGGGAACCGTCCCGACGGCGCGGTCGGCATCTTCACGGCCAGGGCTGAGACCACCCAGGTGGTGGACTGCGCCCGCGCCCCGGTCGTGGGCTACCGCTGCTCCTTCTCCAAGCCGGAGGCGTCCTTCAAGGCGGTCACGGCGGACCTGAAGAAGATGGGCCGGAACGAGTGTGAAGTCTCCGCGGTCCGTGTGCTCGGCAAGACCGCTGCGGGCACGACCTATCTCGAGACCGCCTGCGCCGACGGCCTCAAGGGCTACATCCTCGAGTACAAGAGCGAGCCGCTGACGCCGATCAATGCGGTGGGCTGCGCCTTCTCCAAGGACTGCGCCCTGCCTGGCAACAAGTAGGGCCGGCTCACCCCGGAACGACGAGGGCCCGCGGGATTGCTCCCGCGGGCCCTTTTCGTTGCGCCCCGGGGTCGGGACTCAGATCGCCGCCTCGATGAAGCGCGGACCGCGCTGGGCCATGGCGCTGGCGAAGGCGGCCTCGAAGGCCTCGCCGGTCTCGCAGCGGACCGCCTCGACGCCCAGGCCGCGGGCCAGGGACACCCAGTCGATGTTGGGATCACCGAGATCCAGCAGCTTGCGCGCCGAGGGCCCGGCCTGGCCGGCCCCGGTGCGGCTCATCTCGATGTTGAGGATGCGATAGCTGTGGTTGGCGAAGACCACCACGGTCACGTCCAGCTTCTCGCGGGCCATCGTCCAGAGGCTCTGCACGGTGTACATGGCCGAGCCGTCACCGTTCAGGGAAACGACCTTCCGGTCCGGGCAGGCCACCGCCGCGCCGATGGCCATGGGACCGCCAATGCCGATGGCGCCGCCTGTCAGGGCGAGGACCTCGTGGGGAACCGTGGTCATGCAGGGCACGGCGACCCCGCCCCCGGAGGTGACCGCGTCGTCGCAGAGGATGGCGCCCTCGGGCAGGTGACGGGCCACGGCGACGCCGCAGGCCTGGGGCGTCAGGGGCCCCGAGGCCGGGCTGGCCGGGCGCTTCAGGGGCTGGGTCGGCCCGGAAGCCGGAGCGCCAAGGGCGTCCGCCAGGGCCTGCAGGGCCGCTGCGGCGTCGGTCGCCCGGTCCGCCAGGGACAGGGTGGCGCACCCTTCGGGCACCAGCACGCTGGGCCGGCCGGGATAGGCGAAGAAGGCCACTGGCTGGGTGGTGCCGGCGAAGACCATCAGGTCGGTCCCGGCCAG
>NZ_JADCBG010000025.1 GCF_020253645.1 Phenylobacterium sp. | reverse complement strand
GCGAGGACCTCTCCGAGGCCGACCGCAGCGCGCACGCCGCCGCCAGCGGGACCATCGTCCAGCACCTCAAGACCCTGAAGCTGAACAACAACCGCATCGAGGCCCTGGTCGAGCAGCTCTACGCCATCAACAAGCGCCTTGTGGGCCTTGAGGGTCGGCTGATGCGCCTCGCCGACAGTTATGGCATCGCCCGGCAGGAGTTCCTGAAGACCTACCTGGGCGCGGAGCTGAATCCGGCCTGGACCGAGCAGGTCAAGCCCCTCGGTGTGCGCTGGACCAAGTTCGCCGAGAACGAAGCCGCCCAGATCCTGACGATCCGCCAGGAGATCGCTTCCCTCGCCACCGAGTCCGGCGTGCCCATCGACGAGTATCGCCGCATCGTCCAGACCGTGCAGAAGGGTGAGCGCGAGGCCCGGCAGGCCAAGAAGGAGATGGTCGAGGCCAACCTGCGTCTGGTCATCTCGATCGCCAAGAAATACACGAACCGCGGCCTGCAATTCCTTGATCTTATTCAGGAAGGCAATATCGGCCTCATGAAGGCGGTGGACAAGTTCGAGTACCGCCGGGGCTACAAGTTCTCCACCTACGCCACCTGGTGGATCCGGCAGGCCATCACCCGGTCCATCGCCGACCAGGCCCGCACCATCCGCATTCCGGTGCACATGATCGAGACGATCAACAAGATCGTCCGGACCTCGCGCCAGATGCTGCACGAGATCGGCCGCGAGCCGACGCCGGAGGAACTGGCCGAGAAGCTGGCCATGCCGCTGGAAAAGGTCCGCAAGGTCCTGAAGATCGCCAAGGAGCCCATCAGCCTCGAGACGCCCATCGGCGACGAGGAGGACTCGCACCTGGGCGACTTCATCGAGGACAAGAACGCCGTCCTGCCCATCGACGCGGCCATCCAGTCCAACCTGCGCGAGACCACCACCCGGGTCCTGGCCTCCCTGACCCCCCGGGAGGAGCGGGTCCTGCGCATGCGCTTCGGCATCGGCATGAACACCGACCACACCCTCGAAGAGGTCGGCCAGCAGTTCAGCGTGACCCGCGAGCGGATCCGCCAGATCGAGGCCAAGGCCCTGCGCAAGCTCAAGCACCCGAGCCGCAGCCGCAAGCTGCGCAGCTTCCTGGACAGCTAGGGCGGCCGGCGCCGCAGACCCCCTCCGGCCCGCTGCGCGGTCCACCTCCCCCTGATGGGGAGGAATTACGGAGCCCAATTGCTCCCCCCAGGGGGAGCTCCGACCTAAGGTCGATGAGGGGGTCAACGGCGCCTGAGGCCTTGGCCCTACGCCCAGGCGTAGTTGAAGCTGATGGAGATGCGGGGGGTGCGGGCCCGGTTGGGCGGGACCTCGTGGCGCAGCCAGCTCTCCCAGAGGAAGACGGTCCCCGGCGCCGGCGTCAGGTACACGAAGGTGCGCTCGGCGTCTGGCGCGTCGGCGCTGCGGGGCGGGGCGGCCATCATCAGGGGCAGGCGCGGGTCCTCCAGCCGCAGGGCCGAGGCGCCGGGCGGGGTTGCGACATACATCGTGCCGGAGATCACGCTGTGCGGGTGGATATGGCCGGAATGGCCGGCCCCGGGCTTCAGGATGTTGACCCAGAGGCTGTCCATCTTCAGGCGCCCGGACCCGAGGTCGAGGTGCAGGTCCTTCGCATAGCTGCGCACGATCCGGTCCAGACGGCGCTTCAGGTCGTCGAAGACGCTGGCCCGGCGCGGGAGGTCATCCAGGGAGGCGTAGGAGGTGTAGCCGCCATAGCCGTTCCGGCGGCACCAGTCGCGCCCGGCGGCGTCCTCGGCTTCCAGCATGCGGCAGGCGGCCTCGAGGTCGGCGAGGAGGTCGTCGAAACCGGCCTGGCCGGCCAGGGTGGTCTCGCAGATGCGGGTGGGGAAAAGGTCGCGGACGGTCATGCCTGACCGCTAGGCCCCACAGGGCCCGCTGTCAAAACCCGGCGGGGACGGGATCAGGTGAGAATGTTGAGCAGGGCGCCCTGCATCTCGTCGGCGGTCTTGATGACGGCGGCGTTGGCGCTGAAGGCGGTCTTGGCCAGGGTCATGTCCACGATCTCGGAGGCGAGGTCGACATTGGCCCCATCCACCCCCATGCCCGCAATCTTCTGGGCGGACTCGGCGAAACGGTTCGAGGCGGCGACGAGCCCGTACTGGGCGATGGCGATCGGGTTCATGATCAGGGTCTCCAATCTCCCCACCCTGAACCCATAAGGGTAAACCAGAAACCCCTGAAACACGGTGAAAATGGGTTAAGCTCCGACTCTTGGTCCGTTCTGGCGCAGGAGACTCCCCATGTTCGTCGCCCTATGGCTCGCCGCCGCCGTCACCACCGTCTGCCTGGAGGTGGACGGAAGCCTTTCACCCGTGGTCTGCAAGGCGCCCGGAACCCGCCTCGACGCCCGCACGGAGGTCTGCGAGTGCCCGACAGGCCGCCGGACCGAGGCTCCGGTCTGCGCCGCCGGGGAGATCCCGCCCTCTGACAACCGGGCCCTCAACGTCTTCCGGCGCAAGGCCGGCGCGGACGGAAGCTTGGTCGGGGATCGTTTCCAGGACCGGCCCGTGTGCGTCCCGCCCGCGAGCGGAGTTTCCCGGCGGCCCTGATTTCGCCCGAAAGACCGGCAGGCTGAACAGGCTGGAGACGCCCGACATGACATTTTCTTTCCCCGCCTGGCTTGCCGGGCTTGTCCTCCTCATCGCCACCCCCGCCCTGGCCCAGGTCGCTCCGGGCCTGCCCGAGGACCCCGGCGCTGCCGTCGTGGAGGAGCTGGTCGTCCAGGCCAAGGAGCCCGGGCCGGCCTGGTGGGTGGTCCGTGACGGGGATTCCACCGTCTACATCCTGGGCATGCCCGGCGGCGGCATACCTCCGAAGTCCGCATGGGACCGGCGATACCTGGACCGCCGGCTGAAGGGCGCCAATAGCCTGATCCTCGCGGACTCCATCCGCATCAGTATCGGAATCTCGTCCTTCGGCGAGGCCCTGCGCCTCTACCGCAGCCTGAGGTCGGACGTCCCGCTGGAGACCCGCCTCCAGGAGCCCCTGCGGTCCCAGTTCATCGCCGCCCGGCGGACGGTCGGCCAGCCCGAGCGGCGCTATGCGAACTGGTCGCCCTTCGTCGCCTCCCTGATGCTGTCGGGCGACTCCGCGCCCAAGGGGTGGGTCGATCCCCGGGAGGACATTATCCGGGCGGCGCGAAAGGCGAGGGTCAAGCGGGTCCAGGCGTCCGCCTACGACGCCAGCAGCTCTGCCGGCCAGATCCTGGGGTCGATGGACCCGGCCCTGGAGACCGCCTGCCTCGCCGCCGCCGTCCGCACGGTGCAGCGCGCCCGGCCGGCAGAGACGGCCGAGGGCTGGGCGAGGGGCGATGTCGCCGCCGCCATCAGCGCCCCGCGCGACTTCGAAGGCTGCCTGCTCCTGCTGAACGGCGGGCCCCAGATCTGGCGGGCCATCGTCACTGAACACACCCGGCTGATCGCCGAGGGCCTGAAGACCCCGGGCCACAGCGTCGCCCTCGTCGACCTCTCCATGCTGTTGGCCGAGGAGGGGGTGATCCGCGGCCTCGAGGACCGCGGCCTGGCGGTCACAGGCCCCGGCGGGAGCTGACCGGCCTCAGACCAGGGGCGGCCCCTTGCCGAGGGCGGCGTAGGCCTGCTTCTGGAAGATCGGCAGGGCCGCCCGGCCGCCCATGCGCTGGCCGGTGGCGACCTGACTGGCGGATTCCGGTCCCAGCTCCATGGAGTTCTGGATCAGGTAGATGAGGATCATGTCTTCCTCCGGATCGGCCTGCCACCAGGTGCCGAAGGCGCCCGGCCAGCCGAAGGCGCCGGTCGAGCCTGCGCCCATCCAGGCCTGCTTCTCCGGGTCGGTGATGACCGAGACGCCCAGGCCGAAGCCCTGGCCAAGCCAGAAGGGGATGCCCATGAGGGGGATGGCCCTCTGTTCTGGGGTCAGGCGGTTCGACGCCATCAGACCAAAGGTGTCCTCGCGGATCAGCCGCACGCCGTTCAGTTCGCCCCGGTTCAGCATCAGCCGGGCGAAGGTCAGGTAGTCGTCGACGGTGGAGATCAGGCCGCCGCCGCCGGCGCAGAAGGCCGGCGGGTGGTCCTCGTGGACGAAGGAGACGTCCTTCAGTGGCTCGTCATCCTTGGCCTTGTAGAGCTTGGCCATCCGGTCGCGCTTCTCCGGCGGGCACCAGAAGTCGGTGTCCGTCATGCCGAGGGGCTCAAGGATCCGCGCCTTCAGGACGTCCTGGTAGGTCGCACCGGCGATCCGCCCGACCAGGAAGCCCAGGACGTCGGTGGCGTGGCTGTAGTGGAAGCGCTCGCCGGGGGCGTAGGACAGGGGCAGGCCGGCGAGCCGCTCCATCCACTGGTCCGGTCCGTGGGGGTTGCCGAGCGGCGGACCGAGCACCTCCTGGTGGGCGTGGGCGATGGGGCCGACCGAGGTGAAGCCATAGGCCAGGCCCGAGCGGTGGGTCAGGAGGTCCTCGACCGTGATGTCGCGCGGCGCGTCGACCACCTCGTCCAGGGGGCCGGTCGCCGACTTCAGCACCTTCATGCCCGAGAATTCCGGCGCCCACTTGGTGATCGGGTCGTCCAGCTTCAGCCGGCCCTCCTCCATCAGCATGAGGGCCAGGACCGAGGTCATGGGCTTGGTCATGGAGGCGATGCGGAACATCGTGTCCCGGGTCATGGGCTTGTCGCCCG
>NZ_JADCBG010000024.1 GCF_020253645.1 Phenylobacterium sp. | reverse complement strand
CGTCCCGATCCCGCCGAAACCCCTCAAAACACCCCGGCAGGGCCAGAAAACCTCGCCTCAATGCACCTCAAGGCACAGGACGGCGCGTATCGCAGAAGTCCCCTCGGGGGGCGCCCTGGTGGTCCTGGACCTGCCCGCGCGACGCTGGTCGAGCGTCCGCCAGGCCGAGCTCCGGGACCTCCCGGACCGGGTCCGGGCCTCCGGCGCCGCCGGCCTCATCCTCGTCACGAACGGCCCGACCGGCGAGGCCATCGCCCTGAATGCGCCGGCCGGGGCGCCGCCCTTCGGCGTTCCGACCCTCATCCTGGCGCCCAAGGACGCCGGGCCGGTGCTGGCCGCCGCCCGGGAGGGCCAGACGGCGCGGCTGGTGATCGACGGCGAGGCCGGCCAGCGTCCCGCCTTCAACCTCATCGGGCGGATCGACCGCGGCAAGGGCAGGACGGTGGTCCTGTCCACCCCGCGCTCGGGCTGGTTCACCTGCGCCGGCGAGCGCGGGCCAGGCGTCGCCCTCTGGCTGGCCCTGCTGCCCTGGATGGCCAAGCGCCTGAAAAATCACGATATCGTCGTCATCACGGCCAGCGGGCACGAGTACGAGAACCTGGGCGCCGAGGCCTTCCTGCACCGGGAGGCGCCGGACCCGGAGCGGACCGCCCTGTGGGTCCACCTGGGCGCCGGGATCGCCGCCCGGGACTGGAAGGAGACGCCTCAGGGCCTTGAGCCCCTGGACCGGCCGGACCCTGCGAGGGTGCTGATGGGATCAGCCCATCTCGTTGAGATCCTGAAGGAAAGCTTCGCGGGCGAGGCCGGGCTGGAAGCCCCCCTCCCCGCCGGCCCGGCCGCCGCGGGCGAGCTTGCCGAGATCCTGAAGGCCGGCTACCCCGCCGCCTTTGGCGTGTTCGGGGCCCACCGCTTCCACCACACGATCCTGGACGACGCCCGCTGCCTGGACCCCGCCTTGGTGGAGCGCCTCCTCCCCCGCTTCCAGGCCGCCATCCTGAAGGCCCTCGGCGAGGCCTGACTTCCCCTTGCCTGCCCCCCCTTGATTGACTGGGGGTGAGCCCGCATCAATTGCGGGCAAGACTTAGGGGTTAGACCCCCCGGGGAGGACGCATGACCTACGAGACCCTGCTCTGGGAACAGGACGGCCCCGTCCTGACCCTGACCCTCAACCGTCCCGACAAGCTGAACGCCTACACGGCGACCATGGGCCTGGAGATCGAGGACGCCTTCGTGCGCGCCGACGAGGACGACAGTGTGCGGGTGATCATTGTCACCGGCGCCGGCCGGGCCTTCTGCGCCGGGGCGGACATCTCCTCCGGCGCCGGGGCGTTCGATTCCAAGGCTGAAGGCTCGGTGGCCTTCGGCGATTCCGGGACAACGGCGCGGCGGCGCTCGGGCGGCGGCTTTGTCGGCGCCATCTTCAACTGCCGCAAGCCCATCATCGCAGCCCTGAACGGCGCGGCGGTGGGGGTGGGCGCGACCCTGACCCTGCCCATGGACATCCGCATCGCGGCGAAGGGCGCCCGGATCGGCTTTGTCTTCGCCCGGCGGGGCCTGGTGCCCGAGGCCGGCAGCGCCTGGTTCCTGCCCCGGCTGGTGGGCCTGCCCACCGCCCTGCGCTGGTGCCTCTCCGGCGCCCTGATCCCCGCCGAGGAGGCCAGGGCCGGCGGCCTGGTCGCCGAGGTGGTGGAGCCCGAGGCCCTGATGGACCGCGCCCGGGAGATGGCCCGGGAGATCGCCGAGACCACCGCCCCGGTCTCCGTGGCCCTGACCCGGCAGATGCTGTGGCGCTTCAGCGGCGAGCCCGACCCCTGGGGCGCCCTGAAGGTGGACGGCGCCATGGCCATGACCCTGGGCGCCGGCCCCGACGTGCGCGAGGGCGTCGCGGCCTTCCTGGAGAAGCGTAGCCCCGACTTCCCCGGCAGGGTCTCCAGCGACATGCCGCCCCAGTATCCCTGGTGGAAGGACTGACCCCGACATGAAGCCCGACGCCAAGATCGACCTCCTCAGCCCCGCCAGCTTCGCCGCCGGCCACCCCCACGCCCAGTACGACTGGCTGCGGGAGAACGACCCCGTCCACTGGCACGAGGAGCCCGGCGGCCGGGGGTTCTGGGCGGTCACCCGTTACGCGGACGTGCGCGCCGTGGACCGGGGGTTCGAGACCTATTCCTCCGAGCCGACCATCATGATCCCCGACCCGGCGGAGGAGTCGGCGGCCTTCGGGCCCTACAAGATGATGCTGATGATGGACCCGCCGGACCATACCGGCTTTCGCAAACTCATCCGCTCGGAGTTCACCCTGCCGACCGCGAAGATGCGCGAGGCGCGGATCCAGGCCCTGGCCCGGCAGATCGTCGATGCGGTGATCGAGAAGGGCGAGTGCGACTTCGTGGCCGAGGTGGCGGGCGAGATGCCCTCCTACGTGATCGCCGAGCTCCTGGGCCTGCCGCTGGAGGACGGGCGCGAGCTCTACAAGCTGACCGAGGTGATCCACACCGCCCCGGAGGCCCAGGCCCCCGGCGCCGGCGCCCAGGCGGTGATGAAGATGTTCGAGTACGGCTCGAAGCTGATGGCCGAGAAGCGCGCCCGGCCCGGCGACGACCTGGCCTCGCGCCTGCTGGCCTGCGAGGTCGACGGCCGGCGGCTGGAGGACATGGAGTTCCTGCTCTTCTTCCTCCTGCTGATCGACGCCGGCGGCGACACCACCCGCAACCTGCTGGCCAGCGGGCTGAACGCCATGCTGGACCATCCCGACCAGCTGGCCTGGCTGAGGGCCGACCTGCCCGGCCGCCTGCCCGCCGCCCGGGAGGAGCTGCTGCGCTGGACCACCCCGGTGATCTACATGCGCCGCACGGCGAAGGCCGACGCCCAGCTGGGGGGCAAGACGATCCGCCAGGGCGACAAGGTGGTCATGTACTTCGGCGCGGCCAACCGCGACCCGACCCGGTTCGACCGCGCGGACCAGCTGGACCTGGCCCGGGCGCAGAACGAGCACATCGCCTTCGGCAACGGCCCGCACGTGTGCCTGGGCCAGCACATCGCCCGCATCGAGATCGACGCCATGCTGGTGGAGGTGCTCTCCCGGATGGAAGAGGTGGAGCGCATAACGCCGCCCGAATGGCTGGCCAGCAACTTCATCTCGGGGCCGCGGACCATGCCGGTCAGGTTCCGGGCGGGGCGGCGGGTGGGCGGGAACTGAAACAGAGGAGAAGCGCACGATACAAGCTGCTCGAAAGGTTCGTAGTCCGCGAGACCAGATGACCCAGGTCGCTGGCGCACCTTTTCGCTGGCCGCCTACACGGCCGACGTAACCAATCAACTTTCAAACCCGAGGGCTCTCACAATGAATGAGAAAGTGGTAGGGAGCAGATCACGACTGTGAAGCTCGTGCGAAAGTCGCTATTGCTGTGTTCGCGAAGTCCATTTGCGCTTATGGCAACGCGCGGATTAGGAAACGAGTACCTAGATGGCTGACCCCGACCTTGAGTTTGTCGATGAAGAGGATGCAGTCCTCGACCCCGCCGAGACCGCCTCCTTCTCAGAGGCAGTCCTCTACACCTCGGACTGGACGGTGCAGACCGTCATATCCCAGCTGACTAACGGAAACATAGAGATGAATCCACGCTTCCAACGCCGGGATGCTTGGTCATCTGCAGGCAAGGGCAGATTCATCGAGAGCGCCATCTTGGGCTTTCCGATCCCGCAGATTGTGCTGGCGGAGAAGAAAGGGTTTCGGGGTCAGTTCATCGTTCTCGATGGAAAGCAGCGTCTTCTGGCTCTCCTCCAGTTCACAGGTAAAGCGACGGGTCCCAATAACGGCTTCGGATTGTCAGGACTAGAGGTACGCACTGACTTGAGCCGCAAGACCTTCGCGCAGCTTGAGAAGGACCCCGCGAGGCGCGACGACCTCAACGCCTTTTTGAACAACACCATACGCACGGTGGTCATCAGGAACTGGCCAAACACCAACTTTCTGCACACGGTGTTTCTCCGTCTCAATACCGGCAGCCTGAAGCTATCTCCCCAGGAACTCCGTCAAGCTATGGTCCCTGGCCCCTTCTCCGACTTTATCGATGACACTGCGCAGAAATCTGCCCAGGTGCAGAGATTGCTAGGACGCTCGGCACCCGACCCTCGGATGCGCGATGTTGAGCTTTTGGTACGTTACCTCGCGTTCCGGCGGTTCCTCTCGACCTACACGGGCCGGATGAAGGATTTCCTGGATAACGCCTGCAGCAAGCTCAACTCCGAATGGGATGCGGTGAAGCCCTCGGTCGAGCAGGACATTCTACAGTTCAACGACGCGGTGGACGCGCTACTTGAGGTCTTTGGCGACGAGAATTTGGCGCGTAAGAGCGGCTCTCGCTCGGTCAACCGAGCCATTTTTGACGCTCTCTTGTTCTATGCGGCTGACGGCGGCATTCGAGATGCGATGCTGGCCAACAGCGCGGCGGTCCAAGACATCTATTCCCAAAAGTTGGCTGACCCAGCCTTTGCGGAGGCAATCGAAAGCGACACAGCGGGGATACCGCATACCTTTGAGCGGCTCGTCGGATGGGGGTCGGCCCTGCGTACGGCAATCCGACAACCTTTCAATGTCCCCGCGCTCGTTGAGAAGGAGGCCGGGAGCGCGCGCATTGAGTTTGATGGCTTTCGCTAGATGCCATCTGGCCGCTTCCATGATCTCAAGAACCGTATCCAAGAGTTAAGAAGACTCCTCCTACCGTCACGGTTCGAGCCCACAGGCACCTACAAAGACCCATTGCGGGTCACGACCCGCGCCCTCTCTTTCCGCGTCCTCGCCCATGCGGAAGTCGAGACCTACCTTGAGGACCGAGTACTTGAAGTTGCGACGACCGCACTGCAGGCGTGGGAGACGCAACGGTTCGTCTCCGTGGTCACCTTCCATCTAATCGGCTTCAGCGGCCGTGCTGTAGACCTTCCGCCTGACACCCTTTTTACGACTGATCAAAACAAGCAAAAGACCTGGGAACACAAAACAGCTATAGATCACCGTTTCTCAAGGTGCGTATCGGATTTTCATCATCGGATCAGACAGCAAAATCACGGGGTTAAGGAAAAGAATATAATGTCACTTCTGATCCCTATCGGTTTCGATATGTCGAAGTGCGACCAGCTTTTCCTTCAGATGATGAGCACATTCGGTGAAGAACGCGGATTGGTTGCCCATACCAGCGGGAAGAGCCACGTTCAAAAGGCTGTTGACCCCAAGAGTGAGTACACAAACTTGGTCAACATACTTAAGGATTTGAAGGTGATCGACGATGAGTTCGACCGCCTACACGCTGCGTGCAGAGCGCCATCCGCCCCCCCATTGTGAAACGATACGTCTGCCTGGGCCTGCACATCGCCCGCATCGAGATCGACGCCATGCTGGTGGAGGTGCTCTCGCGGATGGAAGAGGTGGAGCGCACCGCCCCGCCCGAATGGCTGGCCAGCAATTTTATCTCCGGGCCGCGGACCATGCCGGTGAAGTTCCGGGCGTGGCCGCGTCGGGGCTAAAAAGCCCCGGAATGGCCTTAATCCGAACCCGACCCCGCCACAGACGGCCGTCAGTTTCAGACCGTCGGCGGTCGGACCTGGTCCGGACCCTGAATCGCCCCCCCAGCCCCCCCCGGGCCGGGACCGGCCGCCGCACTTGTAGCCATTCCTGTTTGACCTTGCGATTTCGCAACGACGGCCCTCCCTGCGGAAGGCCGCTGATTTTTTTCGCGCGGGCATCACCGTGACAAAATCCAGATAATCTTTAAAATCTGCATATTCAGTGTTTCCTTCAGTGGAGCCCCGGACATGAGCGAGACCACCGTGACCTCCGCCGAGTTGCAGCGGGCCTTCGGGCTCTACAGGGACCGGGCGCTGGCCGAACCGGTGATCATCACCCACCACGGGCGGGAGAGCCTGGTCCTGCTGTCGGCGACGGAGTTCCACCGGCTGAAGACCCTGGAGCGGAGGGCCCTGCACCCGTGGGAGCTGAGCGCCGCCGAAGTCGAGGCCCTGGAGGCGGCCGGCGTCGCCGAGGAAGCCGCCGCGCACGATCACGAGTACGGTCCGGATCGCTGAGCGCGCCTGCGTGAACCTTCCCGAACCCAGGGTGGGGCTCGTCATCCGGTATGCCTACCTCTGGCGCGAGGAGGCCCGGGCGGGGCGGGAAGAGGGTCGCAAGGACCGGCCCTGCGTGATCCTCCTTGTCGGGCAGGCGCGGGAGGGTGGAATCCTGGTCACCGTCGCCCCCATCACCCACACGCCGCCGGCCCCGGAACGGGAGGCGGACGCGATCGAACTGCCCGGTCCAACGCAATTGCGCCTGGGCCTGGACGGGGAGCGATCCTGGGTGCTGGCGACCGACCTCAACCAGTTCGTCTGGCCGGGGTTCGACCTGAGGCCCATCCGGAGGGGCGCCGACGCGGTCGCCTTCGGCTACCTCCCCGCCTCCCTGGTCCAGGACCTGAGGGCCAGGGTCCTTGCGGTCGCCCAGCGCGGCGGCCCGGTGCTGACGCCGCGGGGCGGACCGGACGCCTGACGTGGGCGGGGCGCGGACCCGAAAAGCCCCGAAAGGGCCTTAATCCGGACCCGCGCCGGCCACATCCGCCCGCCAGATTGGCACTGTCGGCGGCTGGACCTGGTTCCGGTCCCTGAACGCCCCCCCAGCCCCCCGGGCCGGGACCGGTCGCCGCACCTGTCTCTCCATCCCCGATTTGACCTTTGCGGCTTCGCAACGGCGGCCCTTCCTCCCGAAGGCCGCCGTTTTCTCTGCGCGGGATGTCGTAAGGGGACCGTCTTGAAGGTCCTGAAGGTTCGTCACATCCTCCGCCCAGGAGAGCTTCATGGCCCAATACTCCGAGCATGACGCCAAGACGCACCTTTCGCGCCTGATCGCCGAAGCCGTGGCCGGCGAGGAGGTGGTGATCCTGCGCGACAAGGTACCTGTCGTGCGGCTGTCTCCGATCGCGCCGCCTGGTCGTCGGCAGTTCGGCGCCTTCAAGGGCCGGATCGCCCTGGACGACCGGTTCAATGATCCCCTGCCGCATGAGGATCGGGAAGGCTAGAGTCTGGCTTGAGGCGCCGGCCCGACAACGGGGCCCGCCTGGCCAGCGAGATGGGCTCTGGCGCCCGGGCCCGGGGTTTGGCAAAGGCTACCCGCAGGCCCACCGGCGGTCGGGGGCGGCGCGGGGAGGTGTTCCATGGGCGACGGCGATACCGGCTATCCGACATTCGTGCACCGGACCCTCGAGGACGGCCCCTGGGCGGGCTGGACGGTCTATGAGGGAGAGCCCTTCGAGGACCATGCGGGGCCCTTCCACTACCGGATAGACGAGTCCGGGGCGCCGGTCTGCGCCGTGCGCACCGAGGCCAAGCACATGAACGGCGGCGGCTTCATGCATGGCGGGGCCCTGATGACCTTCGCCGACTACGCCATCTTCATCTTCGCCCGCGAGCACCTGCGGGAGTCCTCCAGCGTCACCGCCTCCCTCAACGCCGACTTCGTGGGCGCCGTGCCGCCGGGCGCCCTTCTGGAGTGCCGGGGCGAGGTGGTGAAGGGCGGGCGGAGCCTCATCTTCCTGCGCGGCCTGATGACCGTGGAGGGCCAGACGGTGTTTTCCTTCTCCGCCGTCATCAAGAAGACCGGCCAGCGCGGGTGAAGGCGCGGCTCTCCGTCCTGGACCTGTCGCCGGTCGGTGGCGAGGGCACGCAGGCGCAGGCCATGCGCGAGACGATCGCCGTGGCCCAGGCGGCCGAGCGGCTGGGCTATGACCGGTTCTGGGTGGCCGAGCACCACAACATGCGCAGCCTGGCCTCGGCCTCGCCCGAGATCCTGATGGCCGCCCTGACCCAGGCCACGAAGACCATCCGCCTGGGCTCGGGCGGGGTCATGCTGGTCAACTACTCGCCCCTGAAGGTGGCGGAGGTCTTCATGGCCCTGGAGGCCCTGGCGCCGGGGCGGATCGACCTGGGGGTCGGCCGGGCCCTGGGGACGGACGGACGGACCGGCGGGGCCCTGCGCTCAGCGGGGTCGGAGGCCTTCCCGCAGTACTTCGCCCTGCTCAACGCCTGGCTGCTGGACGCCGGCGGGGTGGAGCCGATCACCGAGGCCCATCCGGCCCGGGGCATCCACGCCTCGCCCTCGGGGCCCTCGCACCCGGACCTCTTCCTGCTCTGCTCCTCGCCCGAGACCGCCGACTTCGCCGGCCGAGCCGGGGTGGGCATGGTCTTCGCCGAGTTCATCGCCCGCACGGACGGCGGCCCGGCGGTGAGCGCCTACCGCGCCGCCTTCTCCCCCTCGGCCTTCCGGCAGGCGGGCTGGGCGGCGGTGGCCACCATCGCCCTGGCCGCGGAGACGACCGAGGCCGCCGAGCGCCTCGCCGCCCCCATGCGGGCGAGCGCCCTGGCCGGCCTGGACGGTCCCGGCGCCGACGGAGAGCGCCCGCGCTTTCCCCGCATCGAGGACGCCCTCGCCTTCCTGGAGGCCCGCCGTGACGACCCCCGCCTGGCCGGCGTGAAGGCCCGCGCCATCGTCGGCGACCCTGAGACCGTGCGCCGCGGCCTGGAGGCCAAGGCCGAGGCGACCGGGGCGGACGAGCTGTTCGTCATGGCCGTAGGGCCGGACCTGGAGAGCCGGGTGCGGTCGCTGGAGCTGATCCGGGCGGGGTGACGTAGACGGGCCTGCACTGAGCCAGTAACCTGCTCTCAGAAGCCCGCAGTCGCCACCTCTATGGGTGCACCATGAAGCCGAAGATCAGCCTGATCACTCTGGGCGTCCGGGACTTTGACCGCGCCTTCGCCTTCTACAGCCAGGGTCTGGGGTTCGAGGCACACAACCACGCCGAGGGCGAGGACTTTTGCATGTTTCGCCTGGAGGGGACCTGGCTGGCCCTCTTTCCGCGCGATCAGCTCGCCGCCGACGCCGGCATAGAGGACGATGGACGCGCCCCCGCGGGTTTTGCCCTGGCCCACAATGTCGGGTCTGAAACGGAGGTTGACGCCGTCTTCGCAAAGGCCATTGCGGCCGGAGGCCATGCGCAGAAGGCGCCGCAGAAGACTTTCTGGGGCGGCTATTCCGGCTATTTCGCCGACCCGGACGGACACCTCTGGGAGGTGGCCCACAACCCCTTCACAGACCTGACCTGAACCCCTGGGCCTGCAAGGTCGACGCCCGGCCCCTTTGAGGTCCGCTCCGAAACCCCTGCGTGTCACGGGTTCGGTGAGGCGGCGTTGAGATTTGCGAAGATTTCCGAGTTCCTTCCGACCACGTCCGGGGGCAAGGCCGTCGCCGCTTCGGTTCGGTTCGGATACCCGTCGACTTCAAGATGCCTGGCCAGGCCCCCATGGGCGTCGTCGGAGGATGTAGGCGCCTTGAACCTTTCGGATAGCCAAGGGGAGCTGCAGTAAGGCTGCGCTTTTCCCGCATCGAGGACGCCCTCGCCTTCCTGGAGGCCCGCGGCGACGACCCCGCCTGCCCGCCGTGCTGGCCCGGGCCATCGTCGGCGACCCGGAAACCGTGCGCCGGGGCCTGGCGCAGAAGGCCGAGGCGACCGGGGCGGACGAGCTGTTCGTCAGGGCCGTGGCGCCGGACCTGGAGAGCCGGGTGCGGTCGCTGGAGCCGATCCGGGCGGGGTGAGAGGGTGCCGTCACGCCCGATCTTGCACGCCTTGACCCTGATACTATATGTCTACTATAGTGGACATATGTTCGAAGTCCGGCAGACCCCAACCTTCCGGGACTGGCTGATTCGGCTACGCGACCTGAGGGCCCGGACCCAGATCATCCGGCGGATTGACCGGGCCGAGGCTGGCAATCTCGGGGATGTTGCGCCCATTGGCGAGGGTGTCTTCGAGATGCGTATCCACCAGGGCCCGGGATACCGGGTCTATTTCATTCAGAGGGGCAAGACCCTGATCCTTCTCCTCTGCGGAGGCGACAAGTCCTCCCAACGGACCGACATCCGCCGCGCACTCCAGATGGCGAGGGACACATGACCGATCCTACCGCGACCACTGCCTGGGACATCGCCGAGCACTTGCAGGAGGACGCCGCCGTGGCGGACTACCTGGCGGCGGTCTTCGAGGACGGCGACCTGGCGGAAATCCGCAGAGCGCTGGCGCATGTGGCCCGGGCCCGGGGCATGGGCGAACTGGCGCAGAAGGCCGGCCTCAGCCGATCGGGGCTTTACAAGGCCCTCGGCGAAGGCGGAAATCCGACCTTCGAGACCGTAGTGGGCCTGCTGAAGGCCTTTGGCGTCCGGTTGACTGTGGCGCCGACGGAGGCGTGACCCCCTAGACCGCCACCGTCGCCGCCGGGCGGGCGCGCATCGCGGCCATCCAGCGGGTGACGCCGGACAGTTCCTGCGGGATCTCCAGCTTGATCATCCGGGTGAAGTCGATGCCGATGAAGGCGACGATGTCGGCGATGGTGAGGCGCTCGCCCGCCAGCCATTCGTGGTCCTGCAGCTGGCGGTCGAGGATCTTCAGGCCGCGCAGGCCGGCCGTGCGGTTGGCCTCGGCGACGGCGGGGTCCTGGGTCTCCAGCCGGGCCAGGGCCGGATGGGTGTGGCGGACGGCCAGCATGAGGGGCCAGGCGACCAGGAGTTCGCCGCGGCGCGTCCACATCTCGATGAGGGCGGTCTCCTCGGGGGTGGCGCCGAACAGGTTCCCCTGCGGGTAGCGGCTCTCGAGGTAGCGGCAGATGGCGAGGCTCTCGGTGAGGCACGTCCCGTCGTCCAGCTCCAGGGCCGGGAGGTTGGCGAGGCCGAAGCGCTTCAGGAAGTCGGGCGTCTTGTGATCGCCCTCCATGATATTGACCCGGACGATCTCGATGTCCTCGATCCCCTTCTCGGCCATGAACCAGCGCACGCGGCGGGGATTGGGGGCGAGGGGCGTGTCGTAGAGCTTCATGGAAGATCCCTGTTTGGGCGGGTCAGTGGAAGAGTTCGCGCGGCAGGAGTCCGACGATGGACGCGGACAGGCAGGTGGCGAGGAAGCCGGCGAACATGGCCTTCCAGACCATGCCGATGACCTCGGACCTGCGCTCGGGCACCAGGACGGAGTAACCCGCCACGTTCATGCCCACCGAGGCGATGTTGGCGAAGCCGCAGAGGGCATAGGCCATCAGCACCCGGGTGCGCGGGTCGATGGCGTCGACCGGCGTGGCGCCCAGCTGGATGAAGGCCGTGAACTCGGTCAGCACCAGCTTGACCCCGAGAAGGGCGCCCGCGAGCTGGGCGTCATGGGCCGGGACGCCGATCAGCCAGACCAGAGGGGCGAAGATCACGCCAAGGATGCGCTCGAGTGTCAGCGGGGCTCCGGCGATATCGGGCAACAGGCCGAGCAGGCCGTTCACGATGGCGGCCAGCGCCACGAAGACAATCAGGGTGGCGCCGATGTTGAGGGCGATCTGCAGGCCGTCGGAGACGCCCCGGCTCACCGCGTCGATGCTGCTTTCATAGGCCTTGTCCGGGCCCGTCTCCAGAGGCTCCGACTGCTCGGCGGCGATATCGCGGGGGACGAGAATCCGGGCGAGCAGGACGCCGGCGGGCGCCGAGATCACGGAGGCGGTGATGATGTGCGCGGCGGCGTTGGGCAGGACGTCCTTCAGCACCGTGGCGTAGGCCACCATGGTGGAGCCGGCCACGCAGCTCATGCCCACGGTGATGAGCATGAAGAGCTCGGATCGGCTGAGGCGCGCCAGGTAGCTGCGGATGAATATGGGCCCCTCGACCTGGCCCATGAAGATGGTGGCGCCCACAGCCAGGGCCGGCGGGCCGCGCAGGCCCATGGTCTTCTCGAAGACAAGGCCAAAGGCTCGGGTCACCGCCTTGAGGATGCCCCAGTGCCAGAGCAGGGCGGCCAGGGCGCAGACCACCAGGATGACCGGCAGGACGCGGAAGGCGAAGACAAAGAGGGCGCCGGGGTTGGCGACATCGTAGGGTTGGCCCTCCCCGCCTGCAAGGAAGCCGAAGACGAAGGCCACGCCGGTCTGGGTGGCGGCGGCGAGGGCCTCGACCCCCTGGCCGAGGGCGGCCACCACGGCGCGCAGGGGTGGCAGACCGAAGAGGCCTAGAACCAGGAGGAGCTGGATCAGGAGGGCGCCAGCCGCCAGCCGCCAGGGAAAGACGCGCCGGTTTTCGGAGAGCGCCCAGCACAGGCCCATGATGACGACCAGCCCAAGGAGGCTCTGGGCGTTCTCGATGCGGAACATGAGCTGGTCTCCCCGGTTCAGAGTGCAGTTGAACGCCGGAAAGGCCGCGGCGCAACCTCCCAGCTGCGACTTCGTTGACCCCCTCACCCGGCTTCGCCGGGAGCTCCCCCTGATGGGGAGCAATTAAGAGGCTGAAATTCCTCCCCCTCTTGAGGGGGAGGTGGACCGCGCAGCGGGCCGGAGGGGGTTTGCGGAAGCGCCGTTGCACCCCCTCACCCGGCTTCGCCGGGAGCTCCCCCTGATGGGGAGCAATTGAGCGCTCCAATTCCTCCACCTTCCAGGGGGAGGTGGACCGCGTAGCGGGCCGGAGGGGGTTTGCGGAAGCGCCGTTGCACCCCCTCACCGGACTTCGTCCGGAGCTCCCCCTGATGGGGAGCAATTCGCCGCTCCAATTCCTCCCCCTCCTGAGGGGGAGGTGGACCGCGCAGCGGGCCG
>NZ_JADCBG010000023.1 GCF_020253645.1 Phenylobacterium sp. | reverse complement strand
CGGTCGTTGAAGTATTTGGGCGCGGCGATCCAGGCGTGGGGCGGGCCGGCCAGGAAGCCGTCGGCGGGGGGCGTAAAGCCCGGGGTCGGGCCGCCCAGGGCGCCGCCGTGGGGCTGCCAAGGGGCGGCGTAGACCCCGGCGGCCTCGACGGACAGCTCGGTCAGGCGCTGGCTGAGCTCGGTGGAGACCGTCTTCATCAGCGAGCTTTCCGCGCCGGGCGCCTCGCCGTTGGACAGGCGGGACATGACCCGGAGCTCGATGGCCTCCAGGGCGGCGACGTCGATCCCGGCCTGGGCCAGGCGGGCGGCGTAGCCGGGCGCATCGATCAGGCGCCGGCCCTCCTCGTCCGGGGTGCGGGCGATCTCGGCCAGGCGCTCCAGCCGCACGCCCAGGCCCGGCGCGGCGGCCGAGCCGCCCCGCTCGAACTGCATGAGGTACTTGGCGACGGTCCAGCCCTCGCCCACCCGGCCCACCACATTGGCCCTGGGCACGCGCACATTGGTGAAGAAGACGTCGTTCTGGATGTGCTCGCCCGAGAGCATGAGGATGGGCTTCACCTCGACGCCGGGCGTGGTCATGTCGATGAGCAGGAAGGTGATGCCCTGCTGGGGAATGGCCTCGCGGCTGGTGCGGACCAGGCAGAAGATCCAGTTCGCCTCGTGGGCGTGGGTGGTCCAGAGCTTGTGGCCGTTGCAGACGAAGTCGTCCCCGTCCTCCACCGCGCTCATCTGCAGGGAGGCGAGGTCAGAGCCGGAGCCGGGCTCGGAATAGCCCTGGCACCAGAAGTGCGCGCCCGAGAGCATGGGCGGCAGGAAGCGGTCCTGCTGGGCCTTCGTCCCATGGCCGATCAGGACCGGGCCGCACATGCCGATGCCCATGGGCGAGACGGGCGGGGCGCCGGCCAGGGCCGCCTCCCGCGCCCAGATGTAGCGCTGCACCACCGACCAGCCGGCGCCGCCGAACTCGCGGGGCCAGGCCGGGGCGACCCAGCCGCGGGCGTGCAGCTTCTTCTGCCAGGCCATGCCGGTGGCGTGGTCGGCGTAGACGCTGGTCATGGCCCGCCCCTTGGCGCGCAGGTCCGGCGTCAGCTCCGCATCGAGGAAGGCGAGGACCTCGTCCCGGAAGGCGCGGTCGGCGTCACTCCAGGCGAGGTCCATGGGCCTTACATCCGCTCGACGATGATGGCCGGGGCCATGCCGCCGGCGGCGCACATGGTGACCAGGCCGCGCTTGAGGTCGCGGCGCTCCAGCTCGTCGATGATGGTGCCGATCAGGATGGAGCCGGTGGCGCCGATCGGATGGCCCAGGGCCATGGCGCCGCCGTTCACATTGACCTTGTCGCGGTCGAGCCTGAGGTCGCGGATGAACTTCTCGGCGACGACGGCGAAGGCCTCGTTGATCTCCCACAGGTCGATGTCGTCCGGGGTCAGGCCGGCCTTCTTCAGCACCTTGAGGGCGGCGGGGACCGGGGCGTTCAGCATCAGGGTCGGGCTGTCGCCGACATTGGCGGTGGCCACGACGCGGGCGCGGGGCTTCAGGCCGTTCCGGCGGGCGTAGTCCGGCGAGGCGAGCAGGACGGCGGCGGCGCCGTCGACCACCCCCGACGAGTTTCCGGCATGGTGGACGTGGGTGATCTTCAGGTCCGGATAGACCCGCTGGATCAGGCCGGCCAGGGTGGTGCCCTCCTTGTCCATGGGCACGTTGGCCATGGCCTCGAAGGAGGCCTTGAGGGAGGCAAGGCCCTCGCGGGTGGTCTCGGGGCGGGGGAACTCCTCGTGGTCGAGGGCCACCGAGCCGTCCTCGTTCAGCACCGGCACCAGGGCGCGGTCGAAGCGGCCTTCCTTGATCGCCTGGGCGGCGCGCTGCTGGCTGACATAGGCCAGCTCGTCCAGGGCCTCGCGGGGGATGTTCTCGAGCGTGGCGATGGCGTCGGCGCAGACGCCCTGGTGCGACTGCGGGTGCAGCTTGCGCAGGGCGGGGTTGCCGGCGTCCATCAGGGCCGGGCCGTCGAAGAAGGCGGCGGCCTGCGGGGCGCTGGAGGCGGTGTAGGACATCATCTCCGTGCCGCCGGCGATGATCAGGTCCTCCATGCCCGACATGATCTGGGCGGCGGCCAGGTTCACCGTGGTGATGCCCGAGCCGCAGAAGCGGTCGAGGGTCATGCCGCTGGCGCGGACGTCGAAGCCGGCGGCCAGGGCGGCCATGCGGCCGAGGTCGTTGCCCTGCTTGCCGCGCTGGGAGGAGGTGCCCCAGATCACGTCATCGACTTCGGCGGTCTTGATGTCGTTGCGCTGGGCGATGCCCTTCAGGACGGTGGCCGCCAGGTGCTGGGGGTGGAAGTCGGCCAGGGCGCCCTTGCCCACCTTGCCGATGCCCCGCGGCGTGCGCGCCGCGTCGATGATCCAGGCCTCACCCATCTTGCGTCTCCCGTTCGTGTGCGCCGTCCTGCGGCGATGAGGAAACATCTTGCGCGCCGGACGCAGCGTCAGGGAAGCCCTTTTCGTCGGGATTGCCTGCCGGCCCGGGGGCGCTAGAACAGGTCCCATGACCGAAGCGACCCCAACCGACACCCCGCCCGACCGCCTCTGCGTCGATCCCGACAGCCCCTGGCACGACGCCGGCGTCCTGGCCCGCGGGGTCGGGGTGCGCTTCAAGGGGGTCGAGAAGACCAATGTCGAGGAGTACTGCATCTCCGAGGGCTGGGTGCGCCTGGCCGTCGGCAAGACGGTGGACCGCCATGGCAAGCAGATGACCATGCTGCTCAAGGGGCCGGTCGAAGCCTGGTTCGAGAGCTGAGGCGGTGATGACAGGCGCTCCAGATCCCACCCGCCGGGGGGTCGTCGCCGGGGCCGCGGCCGCGCCGCTGGCGGCGGGGCCGGCCCTGTCGCGGGACCTGATCTCCATCCGCACCGACCTCGAGATCTGGGTCGCCATGGGCGACAAGGCGTCGGGGGGACCCGGCGATACGGACTCGGGCGCCTGGATGGAGAGCCGGCTGAAGCGGTTCGGATACCGGACGCAGAGGCAGGCCTTCGAAGCGCCCTCCCACCGTCCTGGCGTCGTCGCCCTGACGCTAGGGAATACGTCCGTGCAGGGGGTGGCTCAGGGGCCCGCCAGGGTCACGGGACCGGGGGGCGTCACCGGCGCCCTGACGTGGGGGATACCCGCCTCCCCCTCGGGGGGACTATTGCGAAATCCCCGGATCGTGATTCCCTGCTTTGGCGGCGGAGGATTTGCGATGTCAGTGAAGTCGACGGGACAGCTTGGGTTTGGAGAGATTGGCGCGGCCCGTCGGGGCGGGGTTCCGGCCCTGGACCGGGTGTCGGCTCTTGTGGACTGGTCAGGGATTGAGCGTCAGCTGGCGGGCCTTCGCGAGGAGGGGCCTGGCCGTCCGGGCTATCGTCCGTTGCTGCTGTTCAAGGCGCTTCTGCTGCAGGCCTGGTACGGGCTGTCGGACGGCGAGCTGGAGTTCCGGCTGGGGGACAGCCTGGCGTTTGGCCGCTTTGTGGGCCTGAGCCTTGAGGATGATGTCCCCGATCACACGACCCTGTGCCGGTTCTGCAACCGGCTGGTGAGCGCGCGCCTGCTGGAGAAGCTGTTTGGCGAGCTGGACCGGCAGCTTGAGGCGTCGGGCCTGATCCTGAAGCAGGGCGCCCTGCTGGACGCCACCCTGATCGAGGCGGCGACCTCGCGCCCTGCAGGGGGCAAGGAGGCCGAGGCCCGCGATCCGGACGCGGCCTTCGTCAAGCGCCAGGGCAAGGCGGGCTCCACCTATGGCTACAAGGCCCATGTGGGCGTCGATCAGGGCTCGGGCCTGGTGCGGGCGGTCATCACCACCCCGGCCAACGTCAATGACACCACCCCGGCGGACGACCTGATCCGCGGCGACGAGGCGGCGGTCTATGGCGACAAGGCCTATGACACCCACGCCCGCCGCGCCCGGCTGAAGCGCCTGGGGATCAAGCCCCGGCTGATGCGCAGGCCCAGCCAGTACCACGCCCTCACCCGGCGCCAGCAGCTCTGCAACGACCTGATCGCCAGGCGCAGGGCCGCCGTGGAGACCACCTTCGCCACCTGGAAGCGGCGCATGGGCCTGACCCGGGCCCGCTACATCGGACTGGCCAAGGTCAGCGGCCAGATCCTCCTCACCGCCATGGCCTTCAACCTGCGACGCCTCGCAGCCCTCACGGCCTAGCTGCGCCCGGACTCCGTCCCGATCCCGCCGAAACCCCTCAAAACACCCCGGCAGGGCCAGAAAACCTCGCCTCAATGCACCTCAAGGCACAGGACGGCGCGTATCGCAGAAGTCCCCTTTGGGGGAGGTGGACCGCGAAGCGGGCCGGAGGGGGTCAACAGCCGTGCCGTCGGGAACTGGACGCCGCCGCGTCGGGCTGTCAAACCTGCGCCGGAAACGCGGCCTGCGAGGCCGCACAGGGGGAAACATCATGGGAATGGACGTGCAGGGGACCTGTGATCCCCGCTTCGAGGCCATCCGGCAGGCCTTCGCGGGCAACCTGGAGAACGGCCTCGACGTCGGCGCCTCCTTCGCCGCCACGGTGAACGGGGCGTTCGTGGTCGACATCTGGGGCGGCTTCGCCGACCCGGCCAAGACCCGGCCCTGGGAGGCCGACACCCTGGTCAATGTCTACTCCACGACCAAGACCATGACCGCCCTCACCGCCCTCCTCCTGGCGGACCGCGGCGAGCTCGAGGTCCACGCCCCCGTCGCGCGGTACTGGCCGGAGTTTGCGGCGAACGGGAAGGCCGCCGTCACCGTCGCCCAGCTCCTGGCGCACTCCGCGGGCCTGTCCGGCTGGAAGGAGCCCCTCTCCAAGACCGACCTCTACGACTGGGACAAGGTCACAACCCTGCTCGCCGCCCAGGCGCCTTTCTGGGAGCCGGGAACGGCCCCCGGCTACCACGCCCTGACCCAGGGCTACCTGGTGGGCGAGGTCGTCCGCCGCATCACAGGCCGCTCCCTGGGAACCGTCTTCCGGGAGGAGATCGCCGAGCCCCTGGGCGCGGACTTCCACATCGGCCTGCCCGCCAGCGAGGACGACCGCGTCGCCGAGCTGATCCCGCCCCCCCGCGGCGGAGCCATCGAGGACGGGACCATGTCCGAGCTCACCGCCAACATGGCCACCAATCCCGGCATCGACGTCCGTGAGACCCGCACCCGCGCCTGGCGGGCCGCCGAGATCCCCGCCGCTGGCGGCCACGGCAACGCCCGCGCCATCGCCCGGGTCCATTCCATCCTCGCCAATGGCGGGGAGGTCGACGGCCGCCGCTACCTCTCCGAGGCCGGCTGCCGCCGGGCCCTGGAACTTCAGGTCGAGGGGCATGACAGGGTGCTCAACACCCCCGCCCGCTTCGGCCTCGGATTCGGCCTGGCCGGCGGCGTCCTGCCGACGCCCAACGCCAGCGTCCTCTACTGGGGCGGCTACGGCGGCTCCCTCGCGGTCATCGACATGGAGAACCGGGCGGCCTTCGGCTACGCCATGAACCGGATGGAATCGACCACCACGGGCGACGTCCGCGCCGTCGGCCTGGTCATGGGCATGTGGGGCGCCCTGTCGGGCTGAGAGAACGGGATCACGACATGAGCGTTGAAGTGCACGGGACCTGCGATCCCCGGTTCGAAGGCGTCCGCAGGACCTTCGCCGGTAACCTGGAGAGCGGCGCCGACATCGGCGCCTCCTTCGCCGTCACGATGAACGGCGAGATGGTCGTCGACCTCTGGGGCGGCTGGGCCGATCCGGGCCAGACCCGCCCCTGGGAGAAGGACACCCTGGTCAACGTCTATTCCACGACCAAGACCATGACGGCCCTCACCGCCCTCCTCCTCGCCGACCGGGGCCAGCTCGACGTCCACGCCCCCGTCGCCCGCTACTGGCCGGAGTTCGCGGCCAACGGGAAGTCCGCCGTCACCGTCGCCCACCTGATGAGCCATTCCTCGGGCCTGTCGGGCTGGAAGGAGCCCCTCACCGTCGAGGACCTCTACGACTGGGAGAAGGCCACCTCGCGCCTCGCCGCCCAGGCGCCCTTCTGGGAGCCCGGGACCGCTCCCGGCTACCACGGCATGACCCAGGGCTTCCTGGTGGGCGAGGTCGTGCGCCGCATCACCGGCGCCAGCCTCGGGACCGTCTTCCGGACCGAGATCGCCGAGCCCCTGGGCGCCGACTTCCATATCGGCCTGCCCGCCAGCGAGGACCACCGGGTCGCCGAGCTCATCCCGCCGCCGCCCGGCCAGGGCGTGGCCGAGGGCGACGACCTGCCCGAGCTCACCGCCAACATGTCCAACAATCCCCGGGTCGAAGTGGCCGTCACCCAGACCCGCGCCTGGCGCGGCGCCGAGGTCCCCGCCGCCGGCGGTCACGGCAACGCCCGCGCCATCGCCCGGGTCCACGCCATACTCGCCAATGGCGGTGAGGTCGACGGCCGCCGCTACCTGTCCGAGGCCGGCTGCCGCCGGGCCCTGGAGCTGCAGGTCGAGGGCCAGGACCTCGTCATGCACATCCCCGCCCGCTTCGGCCTCGGCTTCGGCCTCGCTGGCCCCACCATGCCGACCCCCAACCCCAACACGATCTTCTGGGGCGGCTACGGCGGGTCCCTCGCCATCATCGACATGGATGCCCGCACCGCCTTCGGCTACGCGATGAACCGAATGGCCCCCACCACCACCGGCGACATGCGCGGCTTCGGCCTGATCATGGACATCTGGACGGCAGGCTAGGCGCAACGTCATTGCTCCCCATCAGGGGGAGCTCCGGACGAAGTCCGGTGAGGGGGTGCAACGGCCCCTCCGCTGACCCCCTCCGGCCCGCTGCGCGGTCCACCTCCCCCTCAAGAGGTGGAGGAATGACAATGGCTTGATTGCTCCCCATCAGGGGGAGCTCCCCGCGCAGCGGGGTGAGGGGGTGCAACCGCGGCTCCGCAGACCCCCTCCGGCCCGCTTCGCGGTCCACCTCCCCCGGGGGAGGTGGAGGAATGGCTGAGCCATGGCGCCCCTGCGGGGAGCTCGCCGCGCAGCGGGGTGAGCGGGTCGGGTGAATGGCGGGAGGCTTCGCCCCTTGCGTCGGCCCGGCCTTCGGGGACTATGCGCGCAATCTGATCCAGAACCGGAAGGAATCGTCATGCGCGCCATTCAGGTCTCCGAGCCTTGGGGCGTCGATCGCGTCGAGGTGGTCGAGCGTCCCGCGCCGAGCCCCGGCCACGGCCAGGTGCTGGTGCGCATGAAGGCGGTGTCGCTGAACTACCGCGACCTCCTGATGGTCGGCGGCGTGTACGGCCGCGGGCCGGCCGTATCCGGGTCCATCACCCCCTTCTCCGACGGCTGCGGCGTGGTCGAGGCGGTGGGCGAGGGGGTCACCCGGGTAAGGCCCGGCGACCGGGTCTCGACCCTGTTCTTCCAGAACTGGACCTCCGGCCGGGCCACTGTGGAGAAGCTGACCAGCGCCCTGGGCAGCCCCATCCCCGGCGCCGGCGCCGAGCTGCAGGTGTTCAGCCAGGAGGGCGTCTCGAAGGTCCCGGACTTTCTCACCGACGAGGAGGTCGCCACCCTGCCGTGTGCGGCCCTCACCGCCTGGCGGGGGCTGTTCGAGGACGCCCGTCTTGAGCCCGGCGACACGGTGGTGCTGCAGGGGACAGGCGGGGTCTCGATCTTCGGCCTGCAGTTCGCCCACGCGGCGGGCCTGCGGACCATCGTCACCTCCTCCTCGGACGCCAAGCTGGAGCGGGCCCGCCTGCTGGGCGCCGACCACCTGATCAACTACCGGGCGACGCCGGAATGGTCGCGGCCCGTGCGCGAGGCGACCGGCGGGGTCGGGGCCGACTTCATCATGGAGGTCGGCGGCGCGGGCACCATCCACCAGAGCCTGAGGGCCGTGCGGATCGGCGGCCACATCGCCATCATCGGCGTGGTGGCCGGGGCGGGCGAGGGGGTCAATCCCGGCGTACTGATCGGCAACAACGCGAGGCTCCAGGGCCTGTCGGTGGGCTCGCGCGAGATGTTCGAGGCCATGTGCCGGGCCATCGCCCTGCACGGCATCCGGCCGGTGGTGGACAAGGTCTTCCCCTTCACCGAGGTGCGCGAGGCCTTCCGCGCCATGCAGGCGGGCGAGCATTTCGGCAAGATCGTCCTGACCTTCGGGGCCTGAGCTAGGGCGGTCCCGCCCTGACCCGCGCCGTCCTGCCCTCGCCCCCGTGGTGGGCCGTCCCGCCGCCGTGCGCGCCGTCGGACAGGCGAATGGCGCCAACCCGGTCTCCCGGGTCCAGCCCTGCCATCGGGTGGTGACCTCCGGCGGCGGCCTTGGCGGCTTTGCCGGCGGGTTGAAGCGCAAGGCCTGGTTGCTGGACCATGAGGGATTGTTCTGGCCATCCAACTAAATGGTGCAAAAACAGTCTTTTGAGACGTTTTCCTGAGATTATCCGAGACGGAGGCGCCGGCTGGAGGCTAGGCGGCCGAGGACTCTGCTTCCTCAGGACGCAGCTTCGTGGTTAAGTCCTTTGTGTAACGGATGAATTCGGCGCCGGCTGAAGCGTCCGCACCGAGCTTCGGAAGATCCGCGCCATGTCCCACCCCGCCGAAGACCGGCCCGAGGCCGCCGCCCCGGAACCTGCGCCCCCTGAACCCGCGCGGCCGGAGACTGCGTCTCCTGAATCTGCGCCCCCTGAACTGACGGCGGCCCGCGAAGACGCCGCCTCGGCGCCGGCGGACTCCGCCCCTGTTCCTCGAACTCCGGCGGCTGAGGCGCCCCTCTTCGCCGCCCCGCCCGCCCGGCCCCGCCCCGCCCCGGCGCCTTCGGATGCGCCGGTCTGGATGGCGGCCGCCTTTGTCTCGATCCTCTGGGCCCTGGCGCCCATCGCCTTTGCGGTGGGCTACCGGCAGGGCAGGGCGCCGTTTGACCACGACCCGTTTGTCCTGATGGTCCTGGGCGCCATGGCGATCGGACCGGCTGGCCTGGTCTGGGTGGCCGCCAGCCTGTTCGTCGAGGGACGGAGGCTGCGCCGTGAGAGCGCCCGGGCCGCCCGGCTGGCGGAGGAGATGGTCGCCCCGGCGGTCGCCGCGGGCATCAGCGCCGGGGAGATCGCCACCGGCCTGCAGTCCGAGGTCGCCCGGGCGGGCGAGGCCGCCGAGCGCGCGGCGCGCCAACTGGAGGGCCTTCGCGCCGCCATGGAGGCCGAGTCGGGTCGCCTGGACGCCGCCGCCCGGACGGCCGGCGCCGCAGCGGGCGAGATGGCCGCGGGCCTCGGTCGCGAGCGGGAGCGGCTCGAGGGCCTGGCGTCAGGACTGGATTCGCGGACCAGCGCCGTCACCGACGCCATCGCCCGGCAGGCCCGACTGGTGGGCGAGGTCTCCGACCTGGCCGAGACCCAGCTGCGCGAGGCCGAGGCCTCGTTCACCGCCCGGTCCACGGGCTTTATCGAAGCCGCCGGACGGCTGGCGGAGGCGGCCGAGGCGGCCGGGGAGACCCTTGGGCAGCAGGCGGCCCGCCTGGAGGGCGCAGGATCGGGCCTGGCCGCCCAGGTCCAGGGGGTCGAAGCCCTGCTGGAGTCGCGCCGGAACGCCCTGGCCGCCGCCGCCGCCGCCCTGAAGACCGAGCAGGAGGGCTTGGCGGCCCAGGGCGAGGCGCACCTGGCCCGGCTGGCCGAGGTGGGCGGGCAGGCGCGGCTCTCCGCCGCCGACATGCGTGATTCCGCCCTGAAGGGCGGAGAAGCCCTTGCGTCTCTGATCCAGGAGGCCGCCGGCCAGTTCCGGGAGTTCGCCGATGCGGCCCGGGCCGAGCGCGACGAGTTCGGCCAGTCCACCCGCCATGCGCTGGAGGCCGTCGCCCGCGCCGCCGCCGAGGAGCGTCAGAGGCTGGAGACCCAGACCCGCGCCGCCATCGAGGCCCTGACCATCGCCGCCGAGGACACTCGCAAGGCCGCCGAGCGGAACGCCCAGGCGGCGCGGGCCCAGGTGGACGAACTGGCCGAGGCCGCCTTCGCCGCCGGTCAGAAGGCCAACCAGGTCTTCGAGACCCGGCTGGAGGAGGCTCGCAGCCTGATCGCCCGCTCCGCCCAGATGGTGGAGGAGGCGGGCGACGCCACGGCCCGCCGCCTGGAGCAGGGCGCGGTCGCGGCCCGGCGCACCCTGGACGAACTGGCGGGCATGCTGGTGCGCATCGAGGACCGGGTGGCCAGCCTGCCGGAGAAGGCCCGCTCCCAGGCCGAGCAGGTCCGCGAGGCGGTGACCGAAAGCATGGACGGACTTCTGGACCAGGCCCGCCGCACAGCCGAGGAAACCCAGGCCATCGACGCCGCCTTCCAGGATCGGGTGCGCCGTAACTTCGAGATGCTGAGCGAGGCCGTGAAGATGATGGGCTCGGTGGCCGCGGCCGGCGGGGTCTCCGGACCTTCGCCGCCTCCCGCCGCGCCGGCCGCGGAGCGGACCCTCCCGCCCCCCCCTGCGCAGAGGCCCCCGATCCCGGCGGCCGAGGCGGAGGAGGCGCCGCGCCGTCGTCTCAGACTGACCCCGGCGGACGCCACTGCACCGGACGCGGCGTCCCGCCCCTCCGCAGGCGCCGGCCCGGTCAGGAACGAGAGCTT